>JBDTHD010000044.1:0-13195 GCA_039937075.1 Ginsengibacter sp.
ACTTTTTATGATTACCATAGACGCTAAATTAAGGAATGATTTGTTTTTTAATAACATTAAATTCATCCGGCTAACAGACTCACATTTTGAAAAAAGAAAAGCAATCGCCCGTGAAGCGTGATTTTTATTTGACTACGGAAAAGAAATAAAAAAAGCAGTGCATATAAAAAATATGCACTGCTTTTGAAAATTTTTAATGTTCTTTTATTTTGAAAGTTCTGCCTGAATCTTTTCAGCATGTGCCAAATGTCCCTTAAAGATTGGCGATGCGGATTGGAGCAAACTTTTTAATTGCGGATTAGTGGCGTCAGGTATCAATGTGTTGTCTAATAAATCGATAGCAGCCTTGTGATAAGCTACTTCATTATCAACATAAGCTTTATCGAAATCAGCACCTGATTTTGAATTGAGCATTTGTTTAGTAGTAGTTGCTTGCGCAAGTAATGATTGAGTAGTCGGATTGTCTTTTGGTGTAACATTCAATTTCTTGGCTAATGCAATAGCTTGTTTGTTTACACTTCCATGATCCTTCTCCATAGTTGAAGCAAATTCTAAAACAGATTTATTTTTAGATTTTTCTTTTGCAATTTTAGCGTAATCGATATCAATCTGGTCTGCGGTAACGGCTACGGAAGCTATTTCCGGATCAGTAAGTTTTGCCGGAGTAGCTGCGGCCATAGCTGTAGTGTCGTGAGACATTGCAGCGGTAGTGTCCACTGCTGTCGTTGTTGTTGCGGTGGTGGTGGTGGTGTCTGTTGTGGCGGATGCACTTTTATCACCACTTGAGTTACAACTGTTCAAAACGAACATAGCACCCAGAACACATGTGCTGACCTTAACGAATCTTAATCCTTGTTTCATAATTTAATGTTTAATGATTATTGGTTTTTTGTTTAGATTATTTTTTTAATTATTCTAACTCACCGTAGTGAGCAACTTATTCCCCTAAGTGAGGCAATAAATGAGTTTAATATATTTTCTAATTCATCTTCTAAGTCCTTGAAATCTATGCAACCCCATTTTGTTAATTGTGGGATTGTACTGTTTAGACAGTTTCCTGTTATTTTCGAGTCTCTTCCCGCGAGTTTCGCATAATCTATGCCAGTTTCAGTGGCAGCATCCCCGCGAAATCATTTTCTACTCAGCGTATCATGAAAAAAAATACAGTAAAGCAGCAGATAAAGCTGATTTTTATTTTGATTGATTGAGAAGAAAGGCGTGGCTTTTTGGTTTTTAAATGCCAGTAAAAAAACAAATTATCCCGATTTTTATTTTGATGAAGGATTGATGAATTGGAATTAAATCATGACAATCCTTTAATCCTAAAAATCCTAGTTCAGACAATTATAGGATTTACAAAGTTCAAAATGTTTTGGTTATGAAACCAGACGACGGAATTAATTTTTAGAAACACACCCACTGAGATTAAAAATCGCACTCTATTGTTCTTTTACTGTTACAAGTAAGTATTTCTTAAGGTACTGTTACAACTAAGCATTTCTTAAGGCCAAAAAGTTGGTTTTACTTTTGACCCTCTGAAAGTACAGTCGAGGCAATTCTGATCAGTTGTGGCAAAAAAAGAAATGATGCCGTCACGGGTTACTGCAAGAGGAACCGTAGGAAACAATCCACCGGCTTTGAAACCAAGGGCGTCGGGGTCATTTTGAAGAAGAAATTGAGCACATCCATCATTGTAATTCCATTGGGGTACCTGTTGGTTGCTGATGAACAGTCTTTTTTGTTTTTCCTGGCTTAACTCGATAAAGCCTATAGCGATTTCTGAAGGGTCAGATGTACAATGGATATTGCCGGTAAGTTGGGATGGTTGTGCCGCGAAAATAGAACCAATTTCCTCCGTGGTTTTTTTCAATTTTTGAAGATAAGAAAACGCTTCCTGGCTGATAGCATATTGTTGCACATTGATGGTGTATAAAACACTTAATTTTTCAGATGCAGCCGGTATTGACATGATTTGAAAAAGAATAAGATTTCTACTCAACGTTTCTGAGGAACCTAAAAGGATGTTGGAAGAATTGACTGTTTTCCAGCACGTGTGGAGAGATGAGTCGATGCTTTTGTCTGGCCTTATGTATTTAACACCTATAGGTAACTTGGTGATTTTATCGACAATAAACTCCAGGGAACTGTAATAGGCAGCATGATATTCCCATGTCTCTTCATATTTCCAATTATAATATCCGATAGGATTCTGATCATCATGAGTATTTATGTAAATTTTTATCCCATCACTATTTCGCTGCCAGCTCAGGCTGTCAATGCCAGGTGTGGTTCTGTAACTTGTAAAATCTGAAGCATATTCTTTTCCGTTCGGTGTTTTTATTTTCAAACGGTATTTTTCACTGTTGTTAAGTTGTAGTGAAGATGAAGTATATACGCCGTCCCCTGTTTCATACAATGGATAGCTTTCATTGTTTTCGCCCTCAATATTAACAAGCGCGCCATGTTCACCAACATCTGATGTTGAATCATCATAAATCTTAATAGTGCGGGAAAGAGTAATTGTGGTTGGTTCTGTGCCGCTGTTGATAAATCCATCTACAACAAGATAGCCGGTGGCGGGCGATTGTACAGGAGGACGGTATTCGACTTTGCAGCCTGTAGCAAAAAAGACAAATAAAAAAAAGTAGGTTATAGATTTAATGATTCTCATTATTGGTAAGACGAAGGTGAATAAATTCAGCTGGTTAACGTGGCTTTCTGAAAGATAATTCCTTTTACTTTAAGGTGTTATTTTTTATTTTAAAATTACTAGTTCCTTAGTGGATTTTAATGTAGTACAATCAATCTTTCTCCGTCGAGGCTATCAGAAAATAAAGAATACAGTGAAGCAATAAATAACAGTTATTTTTATTTTGATAAAGAAGTAATAAGTTGGAATTAAATCATCACTATCTTTTATCACCGGAAGTTCAATGTCAGCGCAGGGAACGAACAATAATAAAGATAAAATGCCGGACTGTTTTTTGTTGTATAATTTTATTAATATTGCAACGTTAGTATTGCTAAAATAATATTGCATTTATGAAAAATTCTTTGACTTTTTTTATTCTGCTTTCTGCATTGTTTACTGCGTGTAACAAGGGAAATTCATCAAATGGAAATGATCAGCCCGGCACTACTGTTGATACCACTAAAATATTTACGTTGGTATCATATAATTATAACAATGGCCATATTGAAGACTCTATCATAAAAACTTTAACCACTACCGAAAAGGATGGATTTAAAAAATATATCCTCACGGAAATATATTCGGACTCTCCCGGAGATTCAGATTTTACAATTTATAAACTTAATGCACAAAACCAGCTTATTGAAGTATTTTATTATGGGAGTCCAGATCCGTCAGACAATGAAAAAGATACTTATGTATGGCAAGGAGATAATTTAAGCCAGATTCAAAATGATAGTTCAGGGGTTATTCAACATTCTTATAATTTTAATTATAATAATGTGGGCGCTAATACAAGAATTACTTTTACGGAACAGCCTCAAAAGAATAATGATACATTTTTTAACGGAGGCAACGTACAATATTTTGATCAATTTAAAACGGCATTAATAGTTTCTTCTTCAGATTTTAAACCACTAAATATTGAGAGTGAAGCGTATTTTTATATTCGTAATGATCCCTCTAAACCACCAACAGTTGGATGGGATACGATTATAACGAAATTTGCTCTTTCAGCTACCGGCGATTTACAACAAAAAATATCTATTTCATCAAGATCGGATACCAATTCGAACTCTAACATTGGCGAGATACACCGATATAATGATTCCCTCATTTACAATTACACGAGGGAAAATTTTCTCAACGACAGTTTTTCCATTGTATTGCAAAATATATATGGGAAGAAGCTTTTTATATTATCCAATTATTTTTATAACGAATTTTTGTCAAATGATTTATTACCCGAAGGATATGATGAAAACTTTTTTAGTAATGTTCCATTAAAAAAATCAACCAGCAACGAGTATAAATGGGAAGACGGAATTCCTGGCGATCTAAATGGCCAAATGAACGAAGAGAGTGACTATCAAAATACCTATGATAATAAAAACAGGCTGATAATGTCTGTCAAACTGGACGGCACGCCTCAAAGGCAGCCGGAAAGCGGTTTTAGAATAATCTGGCCATAAGATTTTTAGCTTTTATTTTTTTATCTGCATTGCCTCATTTAATTACACGAAAGTATTTCCAGTAAAAATATTTATAAACTAAAATTCAATTCAAGTTATTTTTTTCTTGCAGCAGCTATCAGAAAATTGAAAGGCAGTAAACGGATAAATACTTCAGATTTTTATTTTGATGAAGAAGGAAGAAATTGGAATTAAATCATGGTAATCCTTTAATCATGAAAATCATACCTGTCCCGATTTTTTCGGGAGTTCAGACAATTGCCGGAGTTACGATTTCAAATGTTTTGGTTAGGAGATTAGTTGATGGCGTTAACTTTTAAAAGAAAACTTCTGCGAGGGCTAAATAGGAGAATACACGTTTTTAGATCATCTCTTTTTATTTCTAATAATCTTTAATTGCTCAATATCTGCAATATCTTTTGGCCTGGCATTTTCCTGTTTATTTTTGATAAGATCATCAAAGCTTATGAATGAGATTTCAATCTCATTCAACCTTATTATTTCTCTTTCCTTAAAAGATGCGCTAAATCTTCCTAGCCCATTTAATTCAGGTAGGAAATCAAGAGTAAACTTTTCGAATTCGAGTCTAAAAAAAGATGCCTTTGGGTCAGGTGAAATTTCCTCTTTAAATTCCGATATATCTTGTCCCAGATCTTCCAAAGCATTTAGAAGTTTAAAATAATTACCATAAGCAGGGTTATACCAAAAATCGAGATCATATTTAGTGGCAGGCAGCCCTGATGAATTAAGTGATATCCTCACGTAGCCATGCAGCGCTACGGCAGTGCCACCGCTAATTAAATATTGCACAGAATGCTTGTTGAGAATTTTACAAACGTTTAAAATACTTTCAGTCAGATTTTTGTCCATTCGATAACATTCTTTTTCTTAGCATTAGTTTTCTTCAAAGATGCTTTTCTCAAAGCATTGATAAACTCTTCAAATTCCGATAACTGGATTGAATGATCTGAACTCGTTTCTTTAATCGAACTCCTGCTCAATTTTAATTTCTTAAAGCTTGTATATCTTGTCAATTTTGTCATGAGTATTTTTAATTTTTGCTTCTTTCTTAAATTTTTCAGTCGGTATAATATTATAGCTCATCCAAAAAGTCGTTTAGAGTTTGTTTATGCCCTTTTGACTTTTTTAGTTTGGCAACTTCTGTAAATGCTTCGCTTAAGTCAGACTTTAATTTTAATGCCTGCTCATATTTTTTTAGTTTGTTGAATACTCTTTCCCAGTCCGTAAATGGAAGCTGAACTGCCTGGATATTTCCGTCTATGTCGTTTAAATATTGAAGATTGAGTTTCATGGATTAAAATTAAGAAAGTTTATCCGGTTTCATCTTTGCCAAAAGTAGCTGTAAAGGTTCTTATCAGAAAATGAAAATACAGTAAAGCAACAAATACTTCGAATTTTTATTTTGATGAAGGAGCAAGAAATTGGAATTAAATCATGATAATCATTTAATCATAAAAATCATAGTTCAGACAATTGCGGGAGTTACATCTACCAAATATCGTTGGTTAGGAAACCAGGCGACGGCATTAACTTTTAGAAGGTACACTTACCGGAACTAAATTATCAGTTAACTTTGCTTAGGATTGCCTGTTTTTCATCTTCATTAATTCTCAAACTGTTGAAAATTGATTCTTCAAATCTTTGAAAATCATGAATAACATCTTCCTCTTTTATATGTTCGTGTTCCTCATACCTTCTCTTTAAAACATCAAGATCTTTGCCTTCAACAACCGATTGAATCATTAAAAATTGAAACCTGGTATAATAAATAAGGTAATTTGTATTATCATCGTTTAAGAAATTTCTGAATAAATACCATAAAGTGCCAAAAGCTTTATCGCAAACCATTGAATTAGAAGCTGAGAGCCTTAATCTATCATGGACAATTTCGTTCCTAATTTCATAAATGAAATATACATTATGCTCAAGTATGCCAAGGTAAGGCTCCCAATTAGGAAGATAATTTTCTTTTCTTAATAACAACTTAATTTTTGATTTAAATTTACCTTTAAAATTGATATTGTGAAAATAGTTGTCAATTGCAGTTATGGATTTTCTGATCGATTCATCATAATTTTTTGAAAAAAAGCAAGTTGCAGATTCTATAAAATCTCTTATAAAAATATGAATTGTATTCACAGCATATTCTTGTGCTTTAGGAAAGGGAGGAATTAAAAAAGGCCATTTCATAATTTTAGTCATTCCATCCTTTACCCTTTTTAGAATTATTACATTCATATTTACCATTGAATAAGACGTTCCTAAAAGATGCGCATTCAAATATTTTTGTTCCAGTATTTTTTCATTCACTTTAGGTAAGACCTTGTTTATATATGCAATTATGAAAGCGTAATTATTTCTTTGATTCAGGGTGTTAAATAATTTTTCCGAGATTTCTCTGCAGATCTTAATATTAAACATTCCATTATTTAAGAAGCATTTCACTTTATAATCTTTGGAATCGAATTCAAATGGAGAATAATTTACTGTACAAATACATAGACAGTCTATTTCCACATCAATCTGGCTAGGGTCTAAGAAGAATTCTTCTCCAACGGTATAACTTTCTGGAATATCTGGCAATTAAATTTATTTTGATAGATGAAATTAATCTTAAAATCCGTGCTCCACTCATCATATTTCTTCTAAGTTATCAATATCTCCAACATTCAGCTTAAAATTACAGTAAACCCACAAATTCCCCCAATTCCTATTCTCCCAACAAAAAAAATCTAAACCTCCTGCCTCAAAACCTCTAACGGTGGCCGGTTCAATAAACCAAAACTATTTACTAAACCTGTTATAACGGTTAATGCACACACGATTATTCCTAAAATCAAAACAGGAATTAAATCAGGATGAAAAGAAGTTTCGAAAAAATAATGCGCTAACGCCCAACTTGCGGCAAGCGCTAAAAGAATGCCGATGAGCGCGGCCAAAGCGCCAAGGAAAAAATATTCGAGCGCGGTGATGGCAAATATTTGTTTGCGGCTGGCGCCGAGCGTACGCAACAACACACTTTCCTGCAATCGTTGGTATTTGCTGATGAGCACCGATGATATCAAAACCACGATGCCGGTGAGGATGCTAAAGCCGCCCATAAACCGGATCACAAAACCAATTTTCGCCATGATTGAATTTAAAATACTTAAGATCAACGCGAGGTCAATGATAGAAACATTCGGATAATGTTGCACCATTTGTTGTTGAAATTTTGCAGAAACCTGTTGCGACGGCACTTTGGTTAATATCACGTCATATTGCGGCGCATCGTTGATCACGCCATCAGGAAATACAATGATGAAATTGGTTCTTATGCGGCTCCAGTCCACTTCCCGAAAACTGCCCACCACAGTTTTTATAATCATACCCTGCACATTAAAAGTAATAGTGTCGCCGATGTTGATATCATTTCTTTTTGCATAATGCACTTCCATAGAAATCGGTGGAAGCCCTTGTGGCGGAGCGTTTCCAACCCATTTGCCCGCGGTTATCTTTTCTGTTGAGGTTAATGAATCGCGGAACGTACAACGGTATTCTCTGGTAAAAAGAAACCGGCTGTATTTTAATAAAGAATCTTTTTTCAGGTCTTCGGCGGTAATGCCGTTTACTTCATCGAGGCGCATATTTACGATCGGTATCATTTCTTTTACCGGCATCTCGAAATGTTTCACGAGGCTGGCTACGCTATCTTTCTGGCTGCTTTGAATATCAAACAAAACCATATTGGGCTGGCCTTCGCCCGCAGCTATGGTAACACGCGTAAGCAAAATGGATTGTATAAAAAACAAAGTGCTTATAAGCGCTGTGCCCAACCCGATAGCAATAATTAAAATAGTAGTTTGGTTGTTGGGGCGAAAAAGATTCGCCAGTCCCTGCCGCCATAAATAACTCCATGACGAAGGAAAAAACCTTTTGACAAGCCACATCAGCAAACGCGCGGTGGCAGCGAGAACAGCCAAAGCAACGGCTATGCTTACCGTAAAATAAAAAGCATTTTTTGGATTGCCAATCTGCAACCATGAAAACCCAAATACAAATAAAATGATGAGCAGGTAAATTGCCCATTTCAGATATTCTTTTTTTACTGACGCCGGTTCAAACGAAGCGCGTAATGCCTGTAATGGCGATACTTTGCGGATAGAAATTAAAGGCAATAATGCAAACAAAACTGAAATGATTGTTCCCAAAACAATTCCCTGTATAACGGCTGTCCATGAAATAGTAGTAGCAATCGCAACGGGAAGAAAATCTTTCAGCACAACAGGTAAGAATTGTTGAACGACAACGCCCAAAGCTGCTCCGGCCAATGAGCCAATAAAACCAATACAAACAATCTGTAAAAGGAAAATAATAAATGCCTGCGAAGCGCTTGCGCCAAGGCATCTGAGTATGGCGATGGAATTTATTTTTTCTTTTACATACACATGCACGGCACTTGCAACGCCGGTGCAGCCAAGCAACAGCGCGATAAAACCAACAAGCGATAAAAATTTTGTAAGGTCGGCAAAGGAGCGGCCGGTATCTTCTTTCTGTGTTTCGATGGTGTCGTAATTATAATCGTTTTCTTCAAGAGTAGGCTTTATCTGAGCAGTTAGTTTTTGTTCATCAACCGCATGATTGAATTTGACGTAATAATGATAACTGATGCGGCTGCCTTTTTGCATCAGGTTGGTGGCTTTCAGATAGCGCAAAGGAATGTAAACAATGGGCGCGATAGAAGATGAAAAACCGGTTTGGCCGGGAGAGCTCAACAGTTTGCCCGCTATCGCAAAAGTTACTTCTCCCACTTTTATGGAGTCGCCGGGCTTGGCGCCAAACTGCAGCATTAATGTTTCATCTACCAATGCCTGCTGTTGATTTCTAAATGAGTTTGCAGCAGAAACAGGCTGAGTTTCCAAAGAGCCATAATAAGGGAATTGTCCGCTGAGCGCGCGCACCTGAACCAACCTTGTTCCACCATTTTTTTTAAATAAAACCATGGACGCAAAATTTCTTTGTTCAGATTGTGAGCCCCCAAGGGAATCCAAAAGATGTTGAACTGAAGCTGTTGGTGGTTGGTTTCCCGAAATCTCCAAATCAGCACCCAGCAAGGAAGCCGCCTGGTTATTTACTTCATCGCGTAAATTATTTCCTAAAGAATAAATAGCCACCAGCGCAGCAATGCCTAAAATAATAGAAGATATAAAAAGAAAAAGTCTTGAACGGCTTCTTCGGCTATCGCGCCACGCCATTTGCAATAGCCAGCGGAAATGGACTGGATTAGGATTCGGGGTTTTCCGATAGCTATCGGAATGTTTATTTACTATTGACTGGTCTCGCATTTTTTTTAATCATTTTTTCCGTAGGGGCAACCCTTGCGGTTGCCCTTATTCCTGCATTTGGGCACGGGTGAACCGAGCCCCTACTATTGTCGTTTTTTGGGAAGGGGTAAATCCTGCCCCTACGAATCATACAACGATGAATTTATTTTTTTTGTAGGTTCATCGGAATAAATTTTTCCTCCCTTTATATGAATGATCCGTTGCGTTCGAGCCGCCAGTTCATCATTATGTGTTACCAAAATCAAAGTAGTTCCAGCTTCCCGGTTCAGGCCAAAAATGAGGTCAACAATTTTGTCGCTGGTTTCAGCATCCAGATTTCCGGTGGGCTCATCTGCAAATAAAATGGCGGGACGATTGGAAAACGCGCGCGCGATGGCAATTCGCTGCTGTTCTCCGCCGCTCAATTGGGCAGGGTAGTGGTGGCTTCTATCGGCAAGGCCTACTTTATCTAAAAATTCCATCGCTCTTGCCCGAACTTTTTTTTCGCCGCGAAGCTCTAAAGGAACCATCACATTTTCAATTGCAGTTAATGTAGGCATCAATTGAAAATTCTGAAAAATAAAACCGACATAATGATTTCGTACGGAAGCCAACTGATCTTCATTTAATTTTTCCAGGTGATTTTGTTGCAATTCCACACTTCCGGAAGTAGGCTGATCCAAGCCTGCGCACAAACCCAACAAAGTTGTTTTGCCACTTCCGGACGGGCCCACGATAGCCATTGAAGCGCCTGCTTCTACAGAAAAAGAAATGTTTTCCAAAACAGTTAAAAGACTGCCGCCGCTTCTATAATTTTTGGTTACGTTTTGAAGAGAAAGAATGGTTTGCATTTGGTTTGTTTTTAAAGGGATGCATCTCAATTTGGGCGTAAAAAGCTCGATTTAAAATTAATGCGCCAGGTAAAAATAATTGAAAACAAAACACGGAAAAATGTGTGTAAGAAATTTAAATTAGATCAACCAGTTTTTTGTACAATCTAAATTTATTGTCAACGGTAATAATGCTCATGTTTTCAGAAATTGCTGCCGAAATTATGAGACGATCGAAGGGATCATAATGATCTTTCATGAGGGGTAATTTTACAAATTCATCTAAATATTTATTATTGTCAGGTAATATTTTAAATCCATCTGATTGTACCTGCTCAATAAATTTACCGATGGGCATTTTAAAATGTGGCAATTTCCCGATATCGATTTTTATAGCGAGCTCTATAAAACTAAATTCACTAACAAATTTTTCATTTTTTGTATCAGAAATTATGGCAGAATGTTTTGCCGACAAAGAAGAATTAGCTTCTGTTACCCAAATGATGATATGTGTATCCAATAAAATCTTCACTGTTACATGTATTCGTTTAACACATCAAGTTCATCATCAAAATTATCCGGAACATTTATTTTTCCTTTAAGACTTCCAAATCTTATTTCGTTTTTTTTAAGCGGAATTTCATTTTTTATATCAGGGAAAATTATCTTCACTGGCATCTTTTTGTTAAACGGCGGAAGCTCATCTAAAACAATTTTACCGTTCTCAAAAATTCCTTTTATGGTTAATGACATAACAAAAGTTTATTCAGGCAAATTACAAAATTTATCCTGGGAATTCGGGATTGCATTTCTAATAATATATGAATTAAACAATTCCTTTAAAGATTTAAAAATACATGAAGGTATCTTTGTGAATGATGAAAAGTGATGAATGAAAGTATTTAAAAAAAATAATTAATCTGTATCTAAATGAAGAGTTATAAAAATATTAATAAAAGATTAGTGAAAAGGAAAAGCGTTTATTTTTTGCTGATTTTGGTTTTTGCAATCGTTTCATGTAATAATAATTCCAACGAATCAGCGCCAAAAAAGCAAGAAGAAATGGCGAATACTAATCCTGTTGATTCTTCCGCAAAAAAGAAAACCATTTTATTTTTTGGAAACAGCCTTACGGCCGGTTACGGCGTGGATCCGTCAGAAGCGTATCCAGCATTAATACAGGATAAAATAGATTCCTTGCATTTAAATTATAAAGTGATAAACGCAGGCGTTAGCGGAGAAACTTCCGCAGACGGCGACAGCCGCATTGAGTGGATATTAAAGCAGCCGGTTGATATTTTTATTCTTGAATTGGGTGGAAACGACGGACTTCGCGGGATTCCATTATCTGTAACCGACAAAAATCTGCAATTAATTATTGATAAAGTAAAAGCCAAATATCCCGATGCAAAGATTATCCTGGAAGGCATCCAGATACCACCCAATATGGGGCCGGATTACACCACACAGTTTAAAGAAATATACCCGCGGCTGGCATCAAAAAATAAAATTCAACTACTTCCTTTTTTACTGAAGGGCGTTGGTGGCGATCCAAAGCTCAATCAGCGCGACGGCATCCATCCTACTGCAGAAGGCCATAAGATCGTTGCGGAAAATGTGTGGGAAATTTTGAAAAACGATTTGTAAGTTTGCGATTTAAAAGAAAATAAGATATAGACGTATTTCTTCGTTTACTATAACCTTTCTATCATCATTCTGTCCGTCCTGTCGTGGGCACCGAATTATCAACAATTTCAAAAGTTGGATTGTGAAACCAGATTTGTCCCGTGCCGGAAAGTAGCGCACCGAATGCAACGTTGGAAGCTTCTGCAGGAACATCTAAAACGATTTCATATTTTGTCCAGTCCGTGGTTCCTTTAATGGCACGGTCCTGCATATTATCGAAAGCTAAGAATTGCTGTGAGCCAGCCTGATCAACCCGACACCAAAATCCTGCCCAATCGGCCACATCTTTTGATTTCATAGAGCCGGTCATTCTAACTCGTTTACCAAGATATTTTCCAGCACTTAAGCTCTGCATCAAAGTGCCAAATCCATTAATGTCTGCGTTAATAGATTGTATGGTCGCTACATTTTGTCCCACATATTGCAAGGTACTGTCTATGCCCATTTTGTATTTATCAGGGGCGCTGCCGGTAGGAAACCATTTAGTTTGTGAATAAATAGTTTGTGAGCAACATAACAAAAATGTTATTGTCATTCCAATAAAAAAAGAAGCGGGTTGATAATTTTTGCGTGTCATAAATTTAGTTTTTAAAATATAAAATTATCCGGTGCTATTCTGCATTATTGGGTATGTCAAATACATGCTGATCTGCAGCCGGTAAAACGCCTGTTTCCAAAGAAGATGGCATATCTTTTTGGTGATACAAACGAATCGTTGCTTTTTTAAAATCACTTGCCTTCGCTTTATAAATATTTTCAAATTCTTGCGGATTCATATCTACCAATGGGAACCATGAACTTTGAATTTGTATCATGATGCGATGGCCTTTTTTAAAAGTATAAAGCACATCCGGCACATGAAATTTTACCAATGTGGGTTTATTCGGAACAAAAGGTTCAGGGTCTGAAAAGCTGTTGCGATATTTGCCCCGCATGATTTCCGCTCTTACCAAAGCCTGGTAACCTCCGGCCGCAACCTTTTGCCCATCTACACTGTAATCCTTTAGGCTATCAGGATAAACGTCAATTAACTTGATAACAAAATCAGCATCAGTTCCTGAAATGGAGACATACAGATTTGCTTCAGTGGCTCCGGCTAAAGTTACATTGCTGTCGAGCACGGGCGAGCTGAAAGTTAATACGTCAGGCCTTTGCGCGGCAAATCGCTGGTCGGCATCCATATAAGTAACT
>JBDTHD010000045.1:0-3194 GCA_039937075.1 Ginsengibacter sp.
ATAATTCTGCAAAAGCCTCCGCCAGCCTGTCCGCCAGCGCTTGTAACATTATTTTACTGTAATCATCAAATTCTTTATTAAATCTTTCAATGTGTGGTTCCAGCCCATGAATTGAAACTGCAAAAGCACCCATATAATCTTCGGAATTTGGTTTTATAAAATCGGCCAGGGACATATTCGCCTGCCCCGGCGTCTTCTTTATTTGCTGACGCAAAAATTCAAGATTGTAATTCTTTCCATCAGTATTTTTTATTTCCAATGTATCAGCGTCAACAGCACTGGCTTCCCAAAAACCAACCACGCCTTTTGCGGTAAGCCATTTTTCTTTGATTAATTTTTTCAAAAAGATCTGAGCTTCTTCATACAATTTAGTGGCCGCTTCGCCTATTTTTTCATCCGATAAAATTTGCGGAAACTTTCCATGCATTTCCCATGCAATGAAAAATGGCTGCCAATCTAAATATTCGTAAATCTCATTCAAATCATAATCTTCAAAAACTTTTATTCCGGTGAAAGCCGGCTTTACAGGTGTAAATTTTTCCCAGTTTATTTTAAATTTATTTTCTACCGCTTTCGAAAATGGCAATAAAACTTTTGCAGATCTTTTATTTCCAAAATCACTTTTTAACTTTTCGTATTCATTTTTTATCCCGGCTAAAAACTCTTTTTTATTTTCTTTATTCAATAAATTTCCGGCTACAGTTACGCTTCGTGAAGCATCCAGAACGTGCACCACACCGTTATCAAACTCGGGCGCAATACGCACTGCTGTATGCAACCGCGAGGTAGTAGCTCCTCCAATTAATAACGGAATCTGAAAATTATTTCTTTTCATTTCCCTGGCTACATGAACCATTTCGTCAAGCGATGGTGTAATCAATCCACTCAACCCGATCATAGCCACATTTTTTTCTTTAGCTACCTGCAAAATTTTATCTGCAGGAACCATTACACCTAAATCAATCACTTCATAACCGTTACAACCAAGTACGACGCCTACAATATTTTTACCAATATCATGCACATCGCCTTTTACAGTCGCCATTAAAATTTTTGCAGGGCCTTCGCCTTCTACATTTAAAATTCCTGCCTCAATATTTGCCTGTTTGGTTTTTTCTTTTTCAGCCTCAATGAACGGGAACAAATAGTTCACACTTTTCTTCATCACCCTTGCACTTTTGACTACCTGCGGTAAAAACATTTTCCCACTTCCGAAAAGATCACCTACCACATTCATTCCATCCATTAAAGGGCCTTCAATTACATCCAGCGGCTTTGGATATTTTAAACGCGCTTCTTCCGTATCTGCTTCGATATAATCGGTGATTCCATTTACTAACGCATGGCTTAAACGCTTTTGCACTTCCTCATTTCTCCATGCTTCATCTTTTACAATTTCTTTTCCTTTCGCTTTTACCGTTTCTGCAAAGGCTAATAATTTATCAGTTGAATCGTCCTTCCTGTTTAAGATTACATCCTCACAAAGTTCTTTTAATTTGGGATCGATATTTTCGTAAATCTGCAATGCGCCTGCATTTACGATGCCCATATCCATTCCGGCTATAATGGCATGGTAAAGAAAAACCGCATGCATGGCTTCTCTTACGGTATCGTTTCCCCGAAAAGAAAAGGATACATTACTTACGCCACCACTAATTTTTGTAAGCGGCATTAATCTTTTTATCTCACGGGTTGCTTCAATAAAATCGACACCGTAATTATTATGCTCTTCAATTCCGGTAGCGATGGCAAAAATGTTAGGATCGAAAATAATATCCTGGGGCTTGTACCCCGCCTGTTCAGTCAATATTTTATAAGCACGTTTACAAATTTCTATTTTGCGCTCTATGGTATCTGCCTGGCCCTTTTCATCAAAAGCCATTACCACCACGGCTGCGCCAAAACTTTGACAAACAAATGCCTGATCCAGGAATTTCTCTTCTCCTTCTTTCATGGAAATAGAATTCACAATACATTTACCCTGCACGCACTTTAAACCCGCTTCAATAATGCTAAATTTGGAAGAGTCTATCATCACCGGAATTCTCGCAATATCCGGTTCAGCCTGTAATAAATTCAGAAACGTCACCATCGCTTTTTCACTATCAAGCAATGCATCGTCCATATTAACATCCAGTACCTGCGCGCCGCCTTCCACCTGTTGACGCGCGACGGATAATGCTTCTTCAAAATTGCCACCACGAATTAATCGTGCAAATTTTTTGGAACCTGTAACATTGGTTCGTTCCCCAATATTAATAAAAAGTGTTTCCGGCCTTACTACCAAAGGTTCCAAACCTGAAAGACGTAAATACGGTTTTATTGTTTTTGTTGTTGACATTTTATTTTGTTTTTTCTGAAGCCCTGAAACCGATTGGATTCCGTGGCTTATTCTCCTGGATCAATAATTTTTTTAAATATGCAAATACTGTTTTTATTTCTTCATCATTCTTTACCAAATGCTGTTCTATCTTTTCAATTTTCATCCAGAGATATTTGTTCCGCTGGAAAGCATGGCAACACGTTGTTCCGTGAATGCATAAGGTGGTTTTCTGGTGCCTCCCCAACTTGAAGTCACAATTTGTGACTTCAAGTTTTTAAACTCTTTAAAGTCTATTTGAAACATAAAATCATCTGGAAATCTTGTTGAATTTCTCTTAACTGCCTGATTTAAACGTTTTACTTCCACACCATACATTTCGGCCAAATCCCTGTCAAGCATTACTTTCTGGCCTCTTATTATGTAGATCTTTTCCAAAATGGTTTCTTCTGAAACTTCCACTGTTGGTAAATTTGATTTTGGCATTTTTATCCTTTTTAGTGTTCAATTGTTTCTTTAAGATCGCAAATTGTGATCTTAAAGAAACAGTTTGAAATCACAAATTGTGATATCAAAATTGAGAAATCATGTTCTATATTTTTTTGCACTTTTAAATTATTTTAAACTTGATATTTCAACTTTGAATCAAATTTCGTTTTGAAAATCAATCTTGAAGTCACAAGTTGCGACTTCAAGATAAAACACTGACTGCAACCCGTCCCTAAGAAATTTCCTCCATTACTGGTAATTTCCTTGCCTCAAATTTCTTCACTTGTTGTGCAATGTGTTTTATATGTTCGGGTGTTGTTCCGCAACATCCGCCCACAATATTTACAAAACCTTCGCGCGCCCAATCTTCCAAAATATGCGCTGT
>JBDTHD010000046.1:0-6375 GCA_039937075.1 Ginsengibacter sp.
TGATTTCTGCCACACCAAAATCCCGCGGGTCATCCACTTTTTTTACCCCCAACATTGAATGCGGAGACGCAAGAACTTCTTTGATATCATACTCACAAATCGTATCTCCTAAAGCAATAAATACTTCATCATCATTTACCAATTTTCTGGTAAGATCTACCGCGTGAGCGGTTCCTCTCCTGATATTCTGAAATATGAAATGGCAGGTAAGTTTTGGATATTTTGCGGTAACATAATCCCGTATTTTTTCGCCCATGTACCCAACAATAAAGATGAATTCATTAATGCCGGCTTCATGCATTTGGTCTACATTGATACTCAAAATCGTTTTCCCTGCCAAAGGAATCAGCGCCTTTGGCTGGGTATAAGTGTGCGGGCGCAATTTAGTGCCCGCGCCAGCAACCGGTATAATTGCCTTCATGTATCTGTAAGTTTATCTTCCGTTTTTTATAAAGGGATGTGAATATAGTAAATGTTTCGGATTCGGTTTTTCGCTATCGGCCTTCATCCTTATGCTTTCAGCATTCCACTTTCTTTTAGTAGGTTTGCGAAAAATTTTCATTTCATGCCAAAAGACACACAAATTTTTGATATTATTCATAAAGAACTGAACCGCCAACGCGAAGGAATTGAACTAATTGCTTCTGAAAACTTTACCTCTTCCGAAGTGATAAAAGCGATGGGAAGTGTATTGACCAATAAATACGCAGAAGGTTATCCGGGAAAAAGATATTATGGTGGTTGCGAGTTTGTTGATGAATCTGAACAGTTGGCGATTGACCGCGTGAAACAAATTTTTAATTGTGAATATGCGAATGTACAACCTCACAGTGGCGCGCAAGCTAACTTTGCGGTGATGTTTGCGGTTTTAAAACCAGGCGATAAAATTTTAGGCCTCGACCTTAGCATGGGCGGGCATCTTACGCATGGTTCCTCGGTTAATTTTTCGGGTAAAATTTACGAACCACATTTTTATGGAGTGGTAAAAGAAACAGGTTTGGTAGATTATGATATGCTTGAACAAAAGGCAAGAGAAGTAAAACCAAAAATGATTATTTGTGGTGCTTCCGCTTATAGCCGCGACTGGGATTATGAACGCATCAGAAAAGTGGCAGATGAGGTAGGCGCTTTTGTGTTTTGTGATATGGCTCATCCCGCAGGTTTGATTGCTAAAGGCTTATTAAAATCTCCGTTTGAACATTGTCATTTTGTAACTTCTACCACGCATAAAACTTTGCGTGGCCCAAGAGGCGGAATTATTTTAATGGGAAAAGATTTTGAAAATCCATTTGGATTAAAAACGCCAAAGGGTGAAACAAGAATGATGAGCCATTTGCTGGATATGGCAGTCTTTCCCGGTTCGCAGGGCGGTCCGTTGGAACATGTCATTGCTGCGAAAGCCGTTTCGTTTTACGAGATATTAAGTGAAGATTTCACCGCTTACGCCAAACAAATTCAATCAAACGCGCAGGCGATGGCCAAAGCATTTAATGCAAAGGGATATGATTTAATCAGCAACGGAACTGACAATCATTTAATGCTGATTGACCTCCGCAATAAAAATATCACCGGCAAAAAAGCACAGGAAACACTTGATAAAGCGGCCATCACTCTAAACAAAAACGCCGTTCCTTTCGATGATAAAAGTCCGTTTGTTACTTCAGGCATACGGGTAGGCGTACCCGCAATTACGACCCGCGGCCTCAAAGAAGCTGATATGCAAACAGTAGTTGATTTGGTAGATAAAGTTTTAATGAACCTGGATGATGAAAAAATAATTGGTTCTGTGAAAAATGATGTTAAAGAATTTATGAAAAGATTTTCGTTGTACCCGGAATTGGGTTGAGGAAATTGTTCCTAAAAAAATTCCTGGCTGCATTTCAGTAACCTGGCGCCATCAATTTAGCTTTTTTTAAAATGAATTATGTTTTCGTATCAAAATATTTATGATTACCATTTACAGTTAAAAAATGGAAGCGCAACCTGTGTAAGCGCAGTGGAATATTATTTGCAAAAAATAAAAGATTCCCTGCATCTGAATGCATTTATTGAAGTTTATAACGAAGAATCCATTGAACGCGCGAAATTGTTGGATGAAAAAAGAAATTCAGGAAAAACTTTGGGAAAATTACACGGAGTAATTATCGCTTTGAAAGATGTAATCTCTTACAAAGACCACCAGCTATCCGCTTCTTCTAAAATGCTAAAAGGTTTTATTTCCATTTATCATTCTACCGCCGTACAAAAATTATTAGAAGAAGACGCCATCATTATTGGCAATTGCAATTGTGATGAATTTGCAATGGGAAGCACGAATGAAAATTCCGTTTACGGAAGAGTAAAAAATGCGTTGGATGAAAATAAAGTGGCAGGCGGTTCTTCCGGTGGTTCTGCAGTTGCCGTCCAGGCTGGGTTGTGTATGATAAGCCTGGGAAGCGACACGGGCGGTTCCGTAAGGCAGCCAGCGGATTTTTGTGGTATCGTAGGAATGAAACCTTCGTATGGAACCATTTCCAGGCATGGATTAATTGCTTATGCATCTTCATTTGACCAGATAGGAATTTTTGCAAATAATGTAGAAGATGTTGCTACCGTTTTGGAAATAATAAGTGGCCCGGACGAATTTGACAGCACAGTAAACCAACAAAAAACCTTGATTTTTAATTTGGATAATCGGGCTGAAAAAGATACATCCAAAAAATACAGGATTGCTTTATTTAAAAATGCCATGAACCACAAAAGCCTCGATGCGGAGATAAGAAATGGCATTTATAATTTGGTAGAGGATTTAAAGAAAGATGGACATCTTGTAGAAGAAATTGATTTTGATTTGATAGATTATATCGTTCCGGCTTATTACGTACTAACTACCGCCGAAGCTTCGTCTAACCTTTCCCGTTATGATGGCGTCCGTTATGGTTACCGTGATGAAAATAAGGTGGACGATTTAAATATTTTTTACAAAAAGAACAGGGGAAAGGGATTTGGAAAAGAAGTAAAAAAGCGAATCATGCTGGGCACCTTTGTTTTAAGCGAAGGCTACTATGATGCTTATTTTACCAAGGCTCAGCAAGTTAGAAATCTGTTAGCATTCCGTACTAAAGAAATTTTTAACGATTTTGATGCAGTGATTTTGCCCACCGTTCCGAGCACCGCTTTTGAAGCAGGAATGATGGAAAAAGACCCTATTGCAACGTATTTGGCGGACATTTATACGGTTTATGCAAATCTTACGGGCATTCCCGGAATTTCGTTGCCGCTTTTTAAACATTCTAATGGAATGCCTTTTGGTGTTCAGCTTCTGGCAAATAAACACAATGAATTAACTTTGTTGGAATGCTCCGATTTACTTTTGAAAAAATACAAGCGTTATTAAAATTGAACAATTTTACAAAAGGTTTATTTTTCCTTTTGATAATTGTACAGCCAAATTTCGCTGAAGCGCACGTTCATTCTATTTTGCAAATAACCGGCGATACCATCATTACAAAAGAAAAAATTGACACCTCAAATAAAGTTGAAAATAAAGTAATTGATGATGTAATTGACTCTAAAAAGCCCGTAAAAAAAGACCAGGTGGCTTACCTGAGTAAAGTGACTCAGTATGGGTTTAAAGACCTTTTTAAAAATTATTCTTATAATTCTGCGATTCCCTATTCTTCCCAGGTAAATCCGCATGCAGAAACTTATATGCAGGATTATTTACAAGCGCACCAGGGATATTTATTAAAGCTCAGACAAACGGGCTTGCCTTATTTTAATTTGATTGATGGCATTTTGGTAAAATACGGATTGCCGCAGGAATTAAAATATCTTGCCGTCATAGAAAGCGATTTAAAAACTACCGCTTTATCTCCAAAAGGAGCCCGCGGCCCATGGCAGTTTATGCCGTATACTGCGAAAGATTATGGATTGGTAGTCAATCAAAATGAAGATGACCGAGTTGATTATTATAAAAGCACCAATGCGGCTGCAAAATATTTATTGTCGTTATACAAAGACTTTAAAGACTGGCTTTTGGTAATTGCCGCTTACAACGGCGGCGAGGGACGGGTTTATAGCGCTATTAAAAAAAGTGGCAGCCATAATTTTTGGGATCTGCAATATGATTTGCCGGAAGAATCCCGCAATCATGTGAAGAAATTTATTGCGACTCATTACATCATGGAGACAGGAAATACAGATGGAAACGTGGCTAATTCCAGTTTTAATTATTCGAATCTTTCTGCCACTGACAGCAGTTTAGCAACGGCGCATCTTACCGCGGCTGAGAAAACTAACGTAGATTCCATACAGGTTTCGGGAAGATATATCGCTGAAGTAATCGCAAAAAACGTATCAATGGGTATGGACGATTTTAACCATTACAATCCGGGGTTTAATAACGTTCTTGCTACAGGGCAAAATTATAAATTGCAATTGCCATCCGAAAAAATGACGGAATTTAAAGCAAAAAAATACACAATTCTGGATGAGAGTGTAAACCAACTTTTAGGCAGTGTGGTTAAAGATTCAAAAGCCGCCGAGCCTTCCAAAAAATAAAAAATTTCTTTTCAGAATTATAGTGAACGCACAAATAATCAACATTTTAATTCTATTTATTCCAGCGCTTTTTTCATGCCTGCTATTTTAATAAGACATTCTTCGTATTCCTTTTCAGGATTGCTTTTCCACGTTATTGCAGATCCCGCCATTATCGATAAATATTGATTTCTTTCATTATAAAGGATGCTTCGGATTACAACATTAAAATCGAAATCACCAGCAGGATTTATATAACCAACGGTTCCTGAAAATAATCCTCTTTTTGTTTTTTCATATCTTTCTATCAGTTCTAAAACTCTCTTTTTAGGCGCACCCGTCATAGAACCCATCGGAAAAGTTGCATAAAAGATTTCGGTTAAAGAAATGTTTTTATTAAGATTTCCCGTGATCGTAGAAATCATCTGGTGCACCTGTGGAAAGGAATAAATTTCTAAAAATTCTTTCACAGAAACGGAACCTTCTACGCAAATTTTACTCAAATCATTTCGCACCAAATCCACAATCATAATATTTTCAGCGCGTTCTTTTTCATTTGATTGTAAGTGAGTTTTTTCTTTTTCATCTTCTTCCGCGCTGATATTATTTCGTTTGGAAGTTCCTTTTATGGGTTGGGAGATAATAGTTTCTTTTATTTTTTTCAAAAATCTTTCAGGACTTGCGCACAAAAGATATTTGTCATCCAGTTTATAAAAAGCAGAAAAAGGGTTGGGAGAAATCCTGCTCAATTTTTCAAAAACGATTACCGGATCAATTTGAGCATCTTCAGCAAAAAATTCCTGGCAAAAACAGATTTCATAGCAATCGCCCTTCGCAATATGCTGCTGCAATTTTTTTACCGTTTCTAAATATTCGTGTTCGGAAAACCTGCTTTTTAGATTCGGTTTTGCGGATTTAATTTCTTCAGGATGAATAGAAACTATTTGATTGAAAAAAAAATCAGATTTTTCATTTTCCAGAGTTCCGATCTCGACTTTTTCTTTTGATAAAATAAAAATTATTTCAGGAACAAAGAAATAAAAATCCGGAAATCCAATCGAATCTTTATTTTGAGAAGAAAGATCTTCTATCTCATTTTTTAAATCATACGAAACGTGACCAAAGATCCAATCCTTCTGTGCATTTTTGAATTCATCAACTTTTCTAAAATCAATTTTTTCATCTGCAGTGATTCCCTCGATTAGTCCGCAAGCAGCAATACATTCAAAGGTTTTATCAAATTCATAATTGTGATTGTCCAAAAAACAAAAATTGCTGAACCTTTTTCCAAAGTTCAGCAACTTGCTTTTGAACTGATCAAAATCAGCTATATCGTATGAAGTAAATTTTCTTTTCAAATTTATTGATCAAACCCAAAACGAGGTTTAAAAATCATCCTCATCGTCGTCAAATAAATCTTCGTCTTCGTTAAATAAGTCGAGCGATTTTAAATCATCGTCTGTTTCAAAATCATCGTCTCCTTTTCCTTTTTTAGCAGATTTTTTACCCTTTGACTTCGGAATATCGAATTCCTCAAAGTCAGGATCAAAATCATCATCTTCATCTTTTTTTTCCCAGTCATCTTCAACCTCTACATCGTCATCGTCGTCGTCATCATCACGCTTTTTTGAAGAAGCTATTCCCTTCTTTTTGGGTGCTTCATCTTCATCATCCAAATCATCATCATCGTCATCAGATGCTTTTGAATTCTTCTTTCCTGATGCCTTAGGTTCTGCATTTTCAGCTTTCGTTGGTGGAACTTTTTTTTCCTTTTCAGATTTTGCTTTCATAATTCTCCGAGGATTTTTATGTAAATTTTCAATATCATTTTCAATTATCCAAAAATAATGAATA
>JBDTHD010000047.1:0-7651 GCA_039937075.1 Ginsengibacter sp.
GTCTTACAATCTGCGGCATTTGGATGATCGCATTATTTTTCAATGCTTACACTGTTTCATGTAATCCCAAAAAGGGGAAAACTGTGTGGACATTTATCCTTGCATTGATAGTAGCAGAAATTATTTCTCAAATTATTTTTTATCAATTGAACAAACACTTTTTCATTTATAGTTAATATTAAATTTTTAAAAAAAATCAAAGTCATGAAACTATTTCAGATACTCGGTCTCCTCTTATTTGCATCTTTTAATTCAAATGCGCAAAGTATTGCCGGAACGTGGAGCGGCGAATTAAAAGTGCCAACCGGCCAATTAAAAGTGGTAATCCATATCAAAGATTCCGCTGCGGTATTGAGTGCAACAATGGATAGTCCGGACCAGCACGCTTTTGGTATTCCTGTCACCGTTGTCAACTTTGAAAACTCAAAGCTGCACTTTGAGATTTCAAATGCAATCGTTTATGATGGAGAGTTAAAAGCTGACACCATTCGCGGAATATTTAAGCAAAGCGGAATGTCATTTCCATTAAATCTAAGCCGTGGCGTAACAGAAGAAAAAGTAACAATTCATCCACAGGAGCCGAAAGAACCTTTCCCCTACTTAAGCGAAGATGTAACATTCGAAAATAAAAAAGACAATGTTACTCTATCAGGTACGCTCACACTCCCCAAAAAAGAAGGAGTTTTTCCTGTCGCAATCTTAATAGCCGGAAGCGGAGCCAATGATAGAAATGAAGAAGTATTTGGACACAAACCCTTTCTTGTATTATCAGATTATTTAACCAGGAATGGGATTGCCGTTTTGCGCTATGATAAAAGAGGTGTCGGAAAGTCTTCGGGAGATTTCAAAGCCGCAACCACTTCTGATTTTGCTTCTGACGCTGAATCAGCGGTTGAATATCTGCAAACAAGAAAAGAGATTAATAAAAAAGAAATTGGTTTAATTGGTCACAGCGAAGGTGGAATCATCGCGCCAATGGTGGCTTCGGAAAACAAAGCGGTTGCATTTATTGTTTTATTAGCCGGCTCCGGTTTGAACGGCGAACAATTATTATTGTTGCAAGAGCAAGCTCTTTTTAAGTCTTCCGGAATGACAAGCGAAGAATTGAAAAAAACAATAACAGAAAATAAAAACAAGTTTGATATAATAACTAAAGTAAAAAACGAAGAGGAAATGAAGAAAGAATTATCCAATTATATCAAATCACATTTATCCGATTCTATTCCCGAAGATCAAAAGGAACAATCTGTAAAACAAGAATTGAATGTGTTGACAAGTCCATGGCTTGTATATTTTTTAAAAACAGAGCCATCCATTTACTTGAAAAAAGTAACATGTCCTGTTTTAGCCTTAAATGGGTCTAAAGACTTACAGGTGCTTCCTACACAAAATATAGACGCAATAAAAAATGCATTAGCCAAAGGCGGAAATAAAAAAGTAACCACAGAAATATTGCCCGGCCTGAACCATCTATTCCAGGAAAGTAAAACAGGATTACCAAATGAATATGCCACAATTGAACAAACCTTTTCACCAAAGGCATTATTAATAATAAAAGATTGGATTCTTAAACAAACAAAATAATCAGCTCCATGGAAAATGAAATTTTGTTTTCAGAAACTCAAAGATTTAAACAATGGTGGCTTTGGATATTATTGATCGGTTCGGATATTTATACGTTTTACGGAAGCTATAAAAAAATTATAAACGCACACACATTTGGAGAGAAACCTCCGAGCATCGCAGAACTGTTAATAAGTTCGTGGTTTATTGTGTTACTTACCATTTTATTTCTAATTATCCGGCTTGATACACAAATAAAAAAAGATGGAGTTTATGTAAAATTCTTTCCTCTTCACTTTAGATTCAGACATTACTCCTGGACACAGTTATCAAAATGTTATGTGAGAAAATATAGTCCTATGGCTGAATACGGTGGATGGGGACTACGGCGTGGATTTGGTGGAAGAGCATATAATATTTCCGGCAACCAGGGTTTACAACTTGAATTTAAAAATAAAAAAAAGCTTCTAATTGGAACTCAAAAGCCGGTAGAATTACAAGAAGTACTTGATAAATTTGTGGTATAGTAAAGCAACAAATAATAAGATTTCTTATTCCCTCACGTTATAAAATTTCGAGTAAGCATTACTGTTATAATGTACTTTCCAGCTTTTTTAAGCACGTTTTCATATTGATTCCCTTTCCTAAAACCGGTTTAAAAATATCACCTTCGCATCTCATTCGTGCTATCGAATTTTTGATTGTAAAATCGGTCATCTTCAAACCTTTTTTAACCTCTTCCCAATGCAGCGGCATCGAAACTGTCGCGCCAGGTTTTGGCCTTACAGAATAAGGCGCCGCCAAAGTTGCCTGGGGGCGGTTTTGCAAAAAATCAATGTACATTTTACCATCCCGATTGTTTACCATCCGTGCAATGCTGGTAAAATCTGGTAATTCGTGGTGAACTGCGGTCGCTATTTTTCGGGCAAACTCTTTTGATTCTTCATAAGTATATTTAGCTCCCAAAGGAAAATAAATGTGAAGTCCCGTTGAGCCGGACGTTTTGCAATAGCTGTCAATTCCAATCGCATCCAAAATTTTTTTTGTGACTTGCGCAGTTATAATTACCTGTTCGAATGTGTTTTTATCCGGATCCAAATCAATAATACACCAATCAGGATTATCAGGCTTAGATACCCTGCTGCTCCATGGATTTATTTCAATGCAACCGAGATTGACAACATATAACAAGCTGGCTTCATTGCTGATCTTCAGGAAATTTTTATCGCCATCAACTTTACTGTGATAAGGAAAAGTCTCAATCCACTCCGGCACTTTTCCTGTAACATTTTTTTGATAAAAACTTTTCCCGTTTATTCCATTCGGAAAACGATTTAAAGATTGAGGCCGGTTTTTTAAATAGGGTAAAATAAATGGCGCGGCCTGGTAATAATAATTGATAAGATCTCTTTTAGTAATTTTTTCTTTTGGCCAGAAAATTTTAGAAAGATTGGAAAATTTTAATTCCTTACCATTAACCTTTCTCACCTGCATTTTTTCCGTGGGATTTAGCAAAGTTTTTCTTTCTTCCTTCGGCATTTGTTGGATGACGGTTTCTTTTTTTAATTTCGATTTTTTGTCAATAATTTTTTTGGTAACCGTTTCTTTTTCTAAAACAACTTCATCCGGCTTTTTATCTTCACGCAATCCTTCAAAAGACGGATGCCGCATTACACCATCCCGCGTCATTTCCCTGAAACTTACTTCAGCGATTAATTCAGGCTTAATCCATGTAGCTTTTGCTATTGGCGGGTTTGGGCGAAAACGGGAAGGTTGGTTTACATCTGGTTTATTTTTAAACGGACAATCAGAAGTTACAAGAGGCTCAAACTTTTCCATCAATTCCTTCTGAAGTTTCGCTGTAAACCCCGTTCCAATCTTTCCGGTAAAAGTCAGTTTTTTATTCTTAAAAACGCCTACTAATAAAGAGCTAAAAAGTTTAGACGAATTTTCATTTTTGGTAAAGCCACCAATGACAACTTCCTGCCGTTGCTGTGTTTTTATTTTAAGCCAATCTTTTGATCTCTTTCCGGGAAAATACAAACTTTCAGCCTTCTTTGCCATAATGCCTTCTAAAGACATTTCCTGCGCGAGTTTGAAAAATTCCATTCCATTCGTTTCAAAATTTTCGCTCAATTTTATTGTCTCAGAATGAGGCAAAACAGATTTTAAAATTTCACGCCTTTGGTTCAGAGGCAACTCCATCAGATCTTTTCCGTCATACCATAAAATATCAAAAACATAATAAACCAATGCACCATCCGCCTCACTTCGCCAACCCTGCAAACTACTAAAATCAGCCAGTCCATTTTTATTAACGCTTACTATCTCGCCGTCTAAAACTGCATCAATTCTAAACGTCTTTAATTCATCATAGATTGGATAAAATTTTTCATCAAATGACTTTGAATTTCGCGAAGAAAGTTTTGCTTTTCCATTTTTGATAAAAGCAATGGCTCTGTAGCCATCCCATTTTACTTCGTAAATCCAGCCGGGTTTATCGAATGGCTTATCCACTAAGGTAGCCAGCATGGGAGATAGCTTTTGAGGAAACTTTGATTTCTTCCCAGACAATAATCGTTCAATCTTGTCTTTTTCCATCCGTTTTTAATTAAATAAAAGATGATATAAAGACACTATAACTTTTATGCCAAGTTAAAACTAACAGGGGCTATAACCGATGGATATAATAATTTTAGAACTCAATAAACAGTCGCTTCGAGAGCCAACTCCTGGTTTTTAATAAAGTTGATCCGCCCATCACTTTCTAATATAATACACGCGGAGAAATCTTCCAGTATTTCAAGTTTATGATGTTCGTGGGCATTAATTAATAAAGTATCTCCCTGGCAAATCTCAACGATTCTGTCCGAAAAAGTAACCCTTCCTTTTCCCTTTTTGCAGATTAAAAACGCATCAGAAGTTGCTTCGTGTAATGGCATTTTTTCGCCAACGTTCAACGTAACATTCAGTACTTTGTACTTATCACAACTATAAGCTTCTTTCATTTCCATAATTAAATTTTTTAGAATTCAAAGGTAGGAAAGTCTGAATTAATAAAAGTATTTATTTACTTTTATTTCCTCCAAAAGCTTACGAGATACGAAATATTATTTCAAAATATAGAGAACGCTGAAACAACTTATAAATGGCCACTTAATGAAAATATATATTCAATAAAAGACAGTAGAGGAACAAATAATAACGATTCTTATTTTGCGAGTGCTATTTTATTTGCGGCGATCCATCCGCTCGTCCAGGCATGCTGAAAATTATACCCACCGGTAATTCCATCCACATTTAAAATCTCTCCGGCAAAGAAAAGATTCTGGATAATTTTACTCTCCATCGTCGTGGCATTTATTTCGCTGAACTTTATTCCACCGGCTGTTACAAATTCATCTTTAAAAGTCGTTTTCCCTTTTACATGAAATTGCTGCGCACAAAGTTGCTTTGCCAAAAGATTCTGTTGCTTTGCCGGAAGATCAGCCCATCGTATTTCAGGATTAATCCCGCATTCCTTTAAATGATACTCCCAAAAACGTTCAGGAAGATTAAACGGATTTTTATTGCTTACTTTTTTGGAGGCTGATTCGTGGCGTATCGATTTTAATTTTTCTAAAACAGAATTTTCATGATAGTCTGAAATCCAATTGATAGAAATCGAAAAATCATAATTCATTTTCGAAAGTTCTTTGGCAGCAAAAGCAGATAATTTTAAAACAGCCGGACCACTAAAACCCCAATGCGTAATTAAAAGCGGGCCGGTTTGAGAAAACTTAGTACCATTGATTTTCACCATTGCATTTTCAACAGAAATACCCATTAATTCCGAAATCGGATTTCTCGGCACATTAAAGGTAAACAACGATGGAACGGGGCTTTCGAAAGAATGACCCAAATCCGCCAGCCAATTATATTGAACAGCTTTTGGGAAACCTCCGCACGCGACCACCACGAAATCAGCCGCCAATACAGTTCCATCTTTTGAGGTTAATTGAAATGTGTTTTTAGATTCTTCTTCGACTTTCTCAATCTTTATAATTTCGCGGTTCATTAGGATTTCTACACCAAACTTATTGGCTTCTTGTAAAAGACAATTCACAATGGTTCCCGAAGTATTACTTTCAGGAAACATTCTGCCATCCGCTTCGGTTTTCAATTTTACATTTCTTTTTTCAAACCACTCAATCGTATCTTTTGTAAAAAAAATATGAAAAGCCTGTTTCAAAAACTTTTCTCCGCGCGGATATTTTTTTATCATTTCTACGATGCTGAAACTTGAATGAGTTACGTTGCAACGCCCACCACCGCTCACTCTCACCTTAGTCAACAGCTTGCCGGATTTTTCAATCAACGTTACTTTTAATTCAGAATTTTTGGCGGCAGCATTTACGGCGCAAAAAAAACCCGCCGCACCACCACCGATAATAATTAATTGCTTGTTCACGAATGCAAGATATTTTAAAAGTGGAATTTGTAGAAATTGAAGTGCTCAGATACCAAATAAATTAGAAAGAATATGGCTTGAGACATTTGCATGCAGGGAAAAATAACCTATACCTTTAAAGAAAATCTTTAAGTTTGGTTCAGTATTATTTAAAATCGAAAATATTTTATCGTGAAAAAACAGCTTTTAATTCTTACCGTACTATTTTTATTTTGTGGCACAATACAGGCCCAGGGCCATGTCCGGCATTTACCTTTTGATACTTCCTATGTTCGTACGCATTATAACAAGCATGAGTACATGATTCCGATGCGTGATGGCGTAAAATTATTTACTGCGGTTTATACTCCAAAGGACACATCAAAAGCTTACCCGTTTATGATGGAGCGCACCTGTTATTCTGTAGCGCCTTATGGCGAAAATAAATATCCTTATTTGCTGGGGCCGTCGCCGGAATTTATGAAAGAAGGTTTCATCTTTGTTTACCAGGATGTGCGCGGCAAACACCACAGCGAAGGCACCTGGACGGAGATTACGCCGTTTATTGTCAACAAAAAAGGAATGCAGCACGATGAAGCGTCCGACACGTATGATGCAGTTGATTGGTTGCTAAAAAATGTATCGCACAACGACGGAAAGGTTGGCGTATGGGGCATTTCTTATCCCGGATTTTTTGCTACCAACGCAGCGCTTTCCGGCAATCCCGCCATAAAAGCGGTGTCGCCGCAAGCACCCGTAACCAATTGGTTTTTGGGCGATGATACGCATCACAATGGTGCATTCTTCCTTATGGATGAATTTGATTTCGATTATTGGTTTGTCAATTCTACCAATGGGCCTCACAAAGATAAAATGCCACCGCTGGATGTAAAATACAGCGACAATTATAATTTCTTTTTAAAGATGAAAACAGTCGCCAATGTGAATAAATACTACTATCATAACCTGGTTCCGTTTTTTGATACCATATTAATGCATCCCAATTACGATGCCTGGTGGAAAGCGCGCGATATAAGAAGATTCATGAATAACGTGAAACCCGCCACGATGCTGGTTGGCGGTTGGTACGATGCGGAAGACCAATGGGGAACTGTAAACACTTACCAAAGTATCGAACACAAAAATATTGGCAACAAAAATATGTTGGTTATGGGGCCATGGTACCACGGCGGATGGGCCGGCATGGACATGGATCACCTGGGCGATATTTCTTTCGGATTTAACACAAGCCGTTGGTTTCAGAAAAATGTAGAATTTCCTTTCTTTATGCATTACCTGAAAGACGCGCCAATGCCGCAGCTGCCGGAGGCTTTGTTGTACGATGTAGGTCTGAATCGTTGGAATACTTTTGATGAATGGCCTTCAAAAAACATTGCGGCTGCAAAGCTATACCTGACGGCAAAAAATGAAATTTCATTTACGCCACCGACTGCAAAAAATTCTTTTGATCAATATATTTCCGACCCTGATAATCCCGTGCCTTACCAGGGTGGCGTACGTTCGGAAAGAGGAGTTACTTATATGGATGCCGACCAGCGATTTGCCGCGCAAAGGCCTGACGTATTAACTTTCAGCTCGCCCGTGCTCGACAGCAATGTAACTTTAGCCGGAGCCACTGAAGCAAATCTGTATGTCTCC
>JBDTHD010000048.1:0-5838 GCA_039937075.1 Ginsengibacter sp.
CGATGGTTTTAGTGCAATTAAAAAAGCTGGTAATTTTTTTAATGACACCTTCTACCAGAGAATCAGGGCAACTTGCGCCGCTTGTAAGTAAAATCTTTACCGGCCTTTGTTCCGGCACCCAGGCAAGCGTGGTCACCACTTCTTTTCTGTCGATTTTATAGTGTTCAATTTGCTTGGCGGAAATAATTTCTTCTTCAGACCTGATGAAATAAGTTGGTAATTTTTCTTGACAAAGTTCTACCAAATGCGACGTATTGGAACTATTATAACCGCCCAACACAAGAGCGAAATCAGCGGGAATATCCAATAGAGCATAAACGGCGCCCTGGTTATCGTTCGTAGCATAGCAAAGTGTGTCTCTTGTATCCGCAAAACGCTCTTCAACATTTGATTCTGATAAATCATATTTCTGCTTCATCACTTCTTTTAAAAATTCGGCTATGGCTTGCGTATCGCTTGCGAGCATGGTAGTTTGATTCACTACACCAATTCTTTGAAGATGTTTTTCTACTTTGAATCCTTCAGAATATTGCCCGGCAAATTCAGAATAAAAACTTTCAGGATCTTTTTTATTTAAAATATAATTTGAGAGGTTGATCGCTTCCTTCATATTTTTTACAACTACCGTTGGAGAATGAACGGCGCTGTGGCTAAAGGTTGCACGGGTTTCTTCATGCTGCGGTTTGCCATGAACAATAACGGAATAATTATTTTTTGCAATAACATTCGCCCTGTTCCATACTTTTTCTACAAACGGGCATGTGGTGTTGTACGGCTCAATGTCAACGCCTGCATCTAATAATTTTTGTTCAATTTGCAAAGTGGTTCCAAAAGCCGGAACGATTACAATGTCGCCCTTGTTTAACTTTTGAAATGGTATAATTGTATTGCCTTTTGTATCCATCAGAAATGCTACGCCCCTGCTTTTCAAATCATCATTAACGTGCGGGTTGTGAATCATTTCGCTAAGCAGGTAAATTTTTTTATCCGGATTTTCTTCAATTGTTTTAAAAGATATTTCAATTGCATTTTCTACGCCGTAGCAAAAGCCAAAATGACGGGCAAGAAATATCTGAACTTCACCAAAATCCAGGCAAGTAGGCGTAAAATCTTTTTTTAATTTATCATCGGCTTTTCGCCTGTTTTTAATAGCAGTTATTAACGGACTGCGATAAAAAACAGGTACATCAAAATTTTTCATATCTGCTTATTTCAGCTTCAAAGTTACAACGTACACTTCATGGAAATCGCCGGAAAGATTTTTTATCATTAATTTTATTTTTTTTAACCCAAAAAAATTATGTCGAAGAAAAAAACAAAAATGCTGCATCCGGAATGGAGCTACTCTACCAATATTTATGAAGTGAATATCAGGCAATACACGCCAGAAGGCACTTTCAACGCTTTTGCAAAGCACCTTCCCAGGTTAAAAGACATGGGTGTACATGTACTTTGGTTTATGCCGGTAACGCCAATAAGCGAAAAGGACAGGCTTGGGACATTGGGAAGTTATTACGCTACGCAAAATTATGATGCCATCAATCCTGAATTTGGAACGGTTGAAGATTTTAAAGCCCTGATAAAAGAGGCTCATGATATGGGCTTTAAAGTGATAATGGATTTTGTGGCTGATCACGTTGGCAACGATAATCCACTTCTTACGGAACACCCGGATTATTTTGTAAAAGACGAAAATAATGAAGTCCTGCATCCGCACGGTTGGTCAGACGTTTGCCAGCTTAATTATAATGTTCCTGCCGTTTGGAAAACGATGACTAATATCTTAAAATATTGGATCAACGAGTATGACATTGACGGTTTTCGTTGTGATATGGCCCATCTCGTTCCGCTCGACTTTTGGATTTTTGCAAAAAAGAAAGTCTCCAAATTAAAAAAAGAACTTTTTTGGTTGGGAGAATGTGAAGAGCCGGAATACCACCAGGTTTTTGACGCTACGTACACCTGGCAATGGATGCATGCCGCGGAAGAATTTTATCACGAAAAAATGAATCTGCAAAGTTTGCTCACCGTATTGTATAAATCAGTTACTGAATTTCCGTGTAGTGCTTTCCGGCTCTACTTTACATCCAATCATGATGAAAATAGCTGGAACGGAACTGAGTATGAAAAATATGGCAACGCCGCACAATTATTTGCTGTATTTTCTTGCACATGGAATGGAATTCCTTTAATTTATTCCGGGCAGGAATTGTCGAATAAAAAAAGATTGAAATTTTTTGACAAAGACACCATCGATTGGAACGGAAAGTTTGAATTGCACGATTTTTATAAAAGATTGCTCACTTTAAAAAGTACCAATTCAGCTTTGCGCGCCGGCGATTCCAGGGTGCTTACCAAAATTATTTCTCATCCGGAAGATCACCGCGTTTTTTCTTATTTGCGTAAAAATAAATCCAACCAGGTTTTGGTAATTTTAAATTGTACCAGCGCAGGATTAAATTTTGTTGTAAAAGATGTTAAAGGCCTTTTCAGGAATGTTTTCTTTGATGATGATATTGATTTTGAAATAAAAAGTGAGGTATGGATTGATCCGTGGGGATATTTGGTTTTTGAAAAAATCCCGATGCTGTCTTAATATTTTTTAGAATAAATCCTGCGAAGTTTATAACTCTCTAGGATTTATTTTATATCCTTCCAGCTACCACCCTTTTCGCATTCTATTCCATTGGATTTTAATAATTCAAAAGCCTTTACGTGCCTTGTGCCGCCGCCACAAACCACAACAATCGGTGTTGAAATTTTCTTAATTTCATCAAGTCGTGCCGGTATTTCATTTAGAGGAATATTGACAGTTCCTTTTGCATGCGCTTTTTCGTATTCATCGGGTCTTCTTACATCCACAATTGTTTTTTGCGGCTTTTTGCTTTTTGGTTTCATATAATAAAATTGCTCGCAGAATATTATTGTTGGCTTTTTGTTGCTTTACTACAAAACAAATAAAAAGATTTTGTCCAGTTGGTTTTAATTATAGTTTATTACTTTTTTACCTATTATTAATAGCATTTAACTACCAATCACTTTTTACCGGCTTCGTTAAAATTTAAAAGATAAAAAAGCGTTATAGCATAATACCAATGAAAAACAATACTTTTGCAACATTATTCTCCTACTTAGCAGACTGGATTTCCTTTCCCAAAAGCTCGTCAAGTCATAGGTCGTTGAGCGTACAAACAAACAAAGCTTTCAGAAACCAGTTTTTTCCGGGAACTTATCATTAACATTAAAACAAATAAATTGTTATTTAAAGAATTACATCTAATTGCGCCCATTTTAAAGGCGCTTGAGACAGAAGGTTATACAGAACCTACACCAATACAGGAACAGTCCATCCCTCATATTTTACGTGGAAAAGATCTCTTAGGATGCGCGCAAACAGGAACCGGTAAAACGGCGGCTTTTGCTATTCCCATTTTGCAAAACCTGATGCTTCAGCAAAAAGAAGACGCCTACAATCACAACATAAAGGCCTTGGTTTTAACGCCAACACGTGAACTCGCTATTCAAATTGACGAAAGCTTTGAAGCTTACGGAAAACATACAGGAATTCGTCATGCCGTAATTTTCGGTGGCGTTTCCCAGGTTACACAAACGAATCAGTTGCGCCGTGGTGTGGATATTTTAATCGCAACTCCAGGAAGATTATTAGACCTTATCACGCAAAAGTTCGTGAATTTAAATCACCTGAGAATGTTTGTGCTGGACGAGGCAGACCGCATGCTCGATATGGGTTTCATACATGATGTAAGAAAAATTATTGCCCTGCTTCCTGAAAAAAGGCAGACATTATTTTTCTCAGCAACAATGCCCCCGGAAATCACAAGACTTTCTTCATCGATTTTAACCAACCCTGTGAGAGTGGAAGTTGCGGCCGTTTCTTCAACCGCGGAAAATGTGGATCAACATATTTACCTGGTTGAAAAAAATGATAAGCGACAGCTGCTTATTCATCTTTTAAACAATGGTACCATTCAAAATGCATTGGTATTTACACGTACAAAATATGGCGCTGATAAGATTGCCAAAGAATTGTACAGAGCAAATATTAAAGCTGACGCCATTCATGGCAATAAAACTCAAAATGCAAGGCAAAAAGCTTTGAGTAATTTTAAAGAAGGAAAAATCCGTGTGTTAGTGGCAACCGATATTGCGGCGCGTGGCATTGATGTAGAAGATCTAAGCCATGTTATTAATTTTGAATTGCCCAATATTCCTGAAACGTATGTACATAGAATCGGGCGTACAGGAAGAGCCGGCAATTCGGGTTCTGCACTTTCGTTTTGCGACATGGAAGAAAGAGCTTACCTGCGCGATATTCATAAATTGATCGATCAAACCATTCCGGTAGTACAGGATCATCCCTATGCGAGCACAATGCAATTTGTGCAAACACCTGTTGCTCCTCAAAATCCGATGAACCGGAAACCAGCTTCACACAGTGGTTTCAGGCGGGAAAGAACCTGGAGGCAAAAAAGGTAATTTTTACTAAGTCATAAAGAAAGGGAAAATATAAAGTAAAATTCTTTTGGAATTTTTCATTATTGATTCTTCAACAACAGTTGAAACTTTTAAGCTTTCCTGGATCAGGAAAGCTTTATTATTTTAGAAAGTTAAATGCAACGAATCGTACTTCCAGGTGGTCATGCAAAAAACACTTTAAATGAAAAATTCCCTGGTCGTTTTATTAACTGCTTTGATTTTTATTTTCCCTTTTAATTCCTGTAATAAAGACGGCGCAAGCAATCCGCGACTCATCGGCCAATGGCAATTGGAATCTACAACAGGCGGTATTTCAGGAGGAACTATAAAACCAAGTGAAAAAATTGTATTGATCTTCAACCAGGATTCAACTTATGCTTTAAAAGAGGATGGAACAATTACTGTAAATGGTTATTATCATGTAAAGTATGATACAACTTATGGTAAAGTAGTTTATTTAGATGCAATTCTTATAGTTTTTTTGCCAGGAGTGAACGGGGAGATTTATGCAATTCAAAATAATAATTTAACTCTTACAGATTACATGATTTCTGATGGTTATTCTCATTATTTCAAAAGAATAAAATAAGTTCTCCTTTCCAACAGTAAACAAACAAAAAACACCTATTCTTGTTTTCGACCTTGAAGAATTAATTGTCGATTATTTTCTCAGACTTTTATTTTTCCTTCCACTCCAATGTCAGAAGGATTTCCAGTCACGGCAGCAGTAGCGATTTTTAAAAGAGTTATCATCTTTCCATTCTTCGTATCCCAATAATGCGCATCCTGGGGAGTTACTTTTATAAGGCTAAGATTACGATCTTCTTTTCCATCCGGGAACCACGCTTTGGCCATTGAGTTCCACAATTCGTCTATCTTCTGGGGATCTTTGACAGTGTGCGCTTTTCCTGTTATGGTTAAAAAATGACTGTCCGAACTTTTTGCATAAAGCAACTGAACGGTATCCTCATTTTTTATTTCATCATTTTTATCGCTCGATTTACCGCTGAAAAACCAAAGGTTTCCCTCATCATCTACATCCAAAGTCGCCATTGGCCTCGTACGAAAAGGCATTTCGGTAATTTTAGTGCAGAACATGCAGGTAGTAATATCTTTTACAAAATCCTGTATCTTTTTTATCCCTTCTTCATTATGAAGATTATTTGTGTCGCCCATAAAATGTGATTTATATTTTTTAAAAATTAATTTCTTGCCAAATACAATTATTGTATTTCGTCAATTTGTAATAAAAATTTATGCCAATTAAATTGGTAAAAAGTTATACAGGCCGATGCGATTAGGGATTTGAAATAATTTGAATGAAGTATTAAACCCAAGCAA
>JBDTHD010000049.1:0-3323 GCA_039937075.1 Ginsengibacter sp.
TTTTATTTTTTTTTCAAAGTGGTAAGATTTCGTGAATTTAAAATCCGCGATACTGAGGCTGCAAAAATTGAATTGGAAAAATTTCGCACGCAAAGTTATAAAGCACGGCTGGAGAGAGAGGAAATCAATAACTTTTTTTCAACGTCTATGTTGTTAAAAAACGACGTAGACGAGATATTATGGGACGTTACTAAAAACCTTATCTCAAAATTGGGATTTGAAGATTGCCTTATTTATCTCTGGAACGAAGAAAAAACCAAAATGGTGCAACGTGCCGGTTTTGGCTTAAAGGATTCAAAAGAAATATTAATGCAGTTTCCATACGATTTGGCACCGGGAGAAGGGATTGTGGGCTCGGTTGCTGAAAGCGGAAAAGCAATAATAGTTAATGATGTAAGAAAAGATCCGCGGTATTTACAGGAAGGATATAGCGGCCTTAGCGAAATTGCAGTGCCGGTATGTTATGAAGATGAGCTGCTTGGTGTAATAGATTCTGAACATTCAGAAATTGGGTTTTTTAATGAAAATCACCTGCATCAATTAACGACAGTTGCTACTTTGATGGCTCATAAAATAAAGTCAATTGAAGCGGATCAGCAACTAAGAAAACAAAAAGCGGAGCTTGACAATGTTTCTAAACAATTAGTAGAAATGCAGCTGGCAGCCTTGCGAAGCCAGATGAACCCGCATTTTATATTTAACGCACTCAATTCTATCAAGAAATTTATTCTCACCAACGATGCCGGGAATGCTGATGTCTACCTGGGGAAATTTGCAAAATTGATACGTTTTATTCTAAATACGTCAGCAGAAACCAACATCAGTCTTCAAAAAGAAATTGAGATGCTTACCCTTTATCTTGAATTGGAAAAGCTCCGCTTTGGATCGAAACTAAGCTACAGGATTGACGTGGATGCCGCCCTGGAAAAAGAGAGTGTTTATATTCCTACGATGATTGTTCAGCCATTCGTTGAAAACGCAATGCTCCATGGAATTATGCATAAAGAAAGCGACGGAGAAATCATTATTTCTTTTAAAAATCAAGTTGATTACCTGGAAATAAATATAAAAGACAATGGCGTCGGAAGAAAAGTGACTGGCGAAATGCGACTCAATAAAGAAAAGCCTTATGCTTCATTAGGAATTGAATTAACAATGAAGCGGCTTCTTGCTTTAAAAACCCGTCCGGAAACAAATTCCGGAATTGAAATTTTAGATTTGGAAGAAGGTGGAGTTGCCGCAGGTACGTTAGTAAAAATATTAGTTCCCCAATAATAAAATACTTTTAAAACGAACGTATGATCAAAACTATAATCATCGAAGATGAGCTCCAAAGCGCAGAAGTTCTGAAACTAATGCTCAAAGATTTCAGTGATGTCATTGAAGTTGCAGATACCTGCAACACGCCCGCCAAAGGAATTGAAAGCATTCAAAAACATTTACCGGGACTGGTTTTTCTAGATATTGAAATGCCAAAAATGAACGGGTTTGATATGTTGAAAAAATTAGACGTGGTTGATTTTTATATCATCTTCACTACTGCTTATAATAAGTATGCCATCGACGCGATTAAAATAAGCGCGCTGGATTATTTAATGAAACCAATTGATAAAGAAGAGCTGGGCAAAGCGATACATAAGTGCCGGCAAAATTCGGAACAAAAAAATATCGGCAAAAAAATCGATGTTTTATTGAAAAACATTTCGCAGCCTAACGCGCTGGAGAAAACGATAACGCTTACTTCACTGGACGGTATCAGGTTTATAAAAATGAAAGATATTATCAGGCTTGAGGCAAAAGGACGTTACACAAAATTTTACCTGCTGAACCAGGAAACGATCCTTACGAGCCGCACGCTTGGAGATTTTGAAGAGGCGCTTTCTGCCAATGAATTTTTCAGAATTCATGAAACTCACATTGTAAATCTTCTTTTTATTGATAGGTTTCACAAAGGCAACAACTATGTATTGCTTACGGATAAAACGGAATTGCCTATTGCGAGAAGACGAAAAGAAGATTTCATGAAATTAATACCAAAGATTTAAGTTTCCCACTTATTACATATAATAATCCATTCTTGAAAGTTTTTCACCCTTCTAATAAATGATATTTTTAAAATCATTTTATTGATTGAATTTTACATTTAAGATTGATAGATAATAATTCTTTTGAACCGCTAGCCTCAAAAAATACAGGGATCAATTTAAAAATGAAGAGGAATATTTTTATCACCCAGGAGTCAGAAAGTTCATGGTGGAAGTCGCTTCAGCTAAACGACATGCGTGAAATGGCCTTTATGCTTTCGCAAAAAGCTTTGCCGGCATGGAACAATTTTGACCTCTACGAAGAATTGAAAAAAGATATAAAAAGTTTACCGGAGAAAACATTGAAGGAAATTGAAATCTTTCTTCAAATGGAATCTTCTTTGGAGCACAAGCTTAACCAGCATTTTCTGTCTTTCGTTACACCGGTTATTCAGATACAGGATGGCCATCTTAAATTACCTTTTGAAGTAAAACAATCTTTTCTGTCGGTGTTTCATATTTTAAAAGGAGTGTTGTCGCCCAAAAATGAAGCGGCGGCTATCGAAGCTTTTTCTTCGTCCATTAAGAGATCAATTGACGCGATTAAAATCGCTAAAATTATGAATCCCGATGAGGTGCTGGCATTAACCAATAAGTACTACCAGCTTAGCCTGCAGGCGTAATTTCGGAAAATAAAAATCTCGTTTATTTGTTGTTTTACTGTAATCTGGATTTTATCTAAATTTTCTAAGCCTTCTAAACGATCTAAACCTTCTAAGCTCTCTAAGCATATGGGTTTGGACGAATCGTACCCAATTCTAATCATCATCTTTAGGCTTTTGAGGCACTTTTATAAACGCGCTGTGGCGTGGAGCGGGCATTACGCTGTTTTCTCCCTTTATCGACTTCCATATTACTTCATTAAAAGGAATATCCGGCGCTGCGTCTTCAACCGCTAAATTGAATTTCGCTGATTCTTTTGCCAGTTTATTCCACGCGGTATTTCTTTTATCTATATCAACATTTGCAGGTAGAGCAGAATACGGCGTAAAATCGGGCTTGGTAGTAAAGCTTCTGAAAAGAGGCATTGCGGCCGCATCATACTGACTCATCGGAGGAAGGCCGAGTATAAGTTCCATGGTTCGCAACAGCCCGGAAGTAGAATACATGGTATGATCTACAAAGTGTCTTTTAATATATGGGCTAACTAAAAATATGGGCGAACGGTGCGCGTCTACATGATCCGGTCCATTTTGTGCATCATCTTCCAGGATGAAAATGGCACATTCTTTCCAAATC
>JBDTHD010000050.1:0-3730 GCA_039937075.1 Ginsengibacter sp.
AATGAATAATTTCCTAAAGAATCTGTTGTAGCTCCATCATAAGAATCAACAATGCTTACGCTAACTCCGGGTAACGGATTTTTTTTACCATCTGTTACCTTACCGCTCAATTTTATTTGAGCTATTCCGTAGGAACTTATAAAAAGTAGGGAGAGTAGAATTAATTGACGCATCTTGTAAATTTAGCACGAAAATAAAGTAGTTTATATTATAAACCAAATTGTTGGTAAATATTCTTTTATTTATTTTTAAAATGTACCGTTTTGTAGCTATAACTTATTGATAATCATTAATTAATAAGTTAATAGCAGTACTCGTCTTTATATGTGAAAGGATATAAAATTTATTCACATCCCCGAAATTTAATTTGTTTATCTGACTGCAATTTGTAATTTAGCAATAGAATTTAATGGGTTAGTAAGTACAAGGAGCTGGTAGCGATACCGGCTCTTTTACTTTTTTGATTTATTCTAAATTTTTTTCAGAATTTATATTCTCAAATTAATTTTTATCAAACCATAAAAAGAGTGGAACATATTATAGCACTAAATAAAATTAATGCCTTCGCTATTTTTAAAAAATCACCAACAATTGTTTTAATATATTTTTTCTATCCTCGTTAATTTCCCATCTTCATTGCAACCTTCAATTACGATTTTTATTTTTTTGGTGATGTCATTATTGTAAAACGATAAAGTAACACTGTAATGATTTTTGTCGGTTAAAATAAATGGCGTCCAAAGCAAAGTAGTACGATAATCACCAACATCTGCTTTTGCCGGTACTGAATAATCCGGCGAATAAAATTCTCTTACAGGTGAATATCCTATCATATCAACATAGCCAAGTCCTTTCACCTTTTGATTATCGCTACCTGCTTTTTTGGTATAGACAGCTATTGCCCCACCGGGGCCAGCGCCCCATGCACCCATAAAAGGAGGATCGAATATTTTCACCATTGCTATTTCACTCATTGGTAAGCTTAAAATATAACTCGCATCTTCTTCAATCTTGGCAGTATTAATATCAAGAGTTCTTTGAGACATCTCATCTACAAATAAGGAAGTGACACTGCCTCTCCATGTGATAGCGTTCACTGTGGCATTCGGATTCACTTGCAACCCTGGGATTCTACTTTGCAGGTAATACAATAAATTTATTGAATTATGAAATGCAGGATCATCGTCAGGAAGAATGATGCGACTGTTATAAGCAGAACCATTACTGAACATGCCCGAGGTATATTCGTCATCCATTAGATCCTTCTTCGTTTTAATTTTTTTGTCAACCACTACAGTCTTTAGCGTTTGCAATTTCCTGTTTTCAAGCTCATTTATCTGATCACGGTGTATTTGTTTGTTCTCTGTTAGAGTGATAGAATCTGGTTTAAAGAAATTTGATAACCCGTCATTGGCAGGTTGCAAATGAAGCGGCGCATCTAATAAGTTTTCTTTTATATCAAGGGTTGCACGCGAAGTAAGCTTATTCTTTTTATCTTTATTGAATTGATAATAAAGCTTTGCTGAATCATAAAATATCATTCCTGAAAAATTAAATTTACCATCGTCACTTACCGGGATATTCAAAAATTCTTTCTTGTTATTTTTTAATTCCAGTATGCCATTTATCTGCTTGTCGGGTAAAACTCTTTTATTTAAACCTTTTACCTGGCCGTTAACTGACAGATAATTTGCAGGTAAATAATTTAACGCAGGAAAATCACCCGCCAACACTTTTTCCCATTTAAATCTTCGCCATCCATTCGTCATCATTACCAGGTCCAGGTATTGGGCAACAGAATCTGCATTGCTTGAAAAATAATAAGCCGGATGATAAACGTATCCTTTAATATCGCTTGTGAGTAAAAGATGCGAATAAATATTATCTTCTTCAGTTCCCGGATTTAAATCAGCATCAGTAACCGCGACTGAAAGATTGGATAAAATTGTATCCGGCACGTCTATCGTGATAACATTTTTTCCTCTATGCTGAAGATTAGCGGTTGTTAAATTAAGATTAGCCTTAAAAGAATACCCATCCGGATTTGCAAAAACAATTCGTTCAGCAAGAGGCTCCTCATGCGGCGTAAAAACCGTAATTTGAACAATACCAGCCGGAAAATTTTCGATAGGTATGGTTCCGGTTACGCTATCCGTTTTGCTTAAATCTATTGTGGCTTTATAAATTAATTGCTGGTTCATTTGTGCTACCACCGAAACGTAAGAATATAAATCTGAATCTTGCCGGCGTTTTACAGTGAAACCAATTTGATTTTTTAAATTGTGTACCTCCAGCACGATGCCATTTTGTTTTGCGGATGGTAATAAGGTTTCATGAATTTCCCCCTGCCCGTCTTTCCATGCTGCGTTATATTGCTGATTTTTTTCCGGCCTTAAAAGAAAACTACCCATGCCTGCATGCACGCAAAAAAATGAAGTAATCTTTTTACCCTCGTTGTCTAATATTTCTCCTGAAATTTTTACAGGCATTCCATTCTGATCCGTTGCGTTAAATGCGACTCTTGATTCAATTCCCAGGATAAGGTTTCCTCCTTCGGGAAAGAATTTTAGTTCCGGTGGCAAAAACCTGGCAGCAACCGGATGTATTTTTTGCGCGGATGATTTGTGTAATTTCTCCACAGATTTTTGGGCTGTAGTAACTAAAAATGATTTTGTGTACAAGAACGAGGAATCAAAATTCAGCATCCATTTTGTGTAGGCTCTTACAAAAACATTTCCGCTAAAATCGGGAGGTATTTCAAGTGATCCTGACGCACCAGAAATAAATACAGGCGCAGATATCTGCTGAAGTATTTTGCCTTTGGAATCTGTTAACTCAACATACAGAGTTTTACTTATCATCGATGGAAAGCTGCCCGAAAAAAGATAAGCTTTGAACCAAATCGTTTCCCCTGGATTATACAAAGAGCGATCGAATTGCAAATACAATTTTTCCTGAGGATAATCCGTATTTAATTTTTTTAAAACTGAATCGACTTTTTGGGCATTTAAGTGGATACCGGAAAATAAAAGTCCAATAACTACCACATAAATTTTAAAATATTTATGTGAACAGGGAAAGATTGACGGCATATTACTTTACAGATGAATTCGAAAATGATTATTAAAATTTCCTAAAAAGTTATCTGGAAAAATTTTCTTTTTCACTAATTTTTTAAAAAATTGTGTAGATAGAATTTAAAGGTAATTAAATTGGTAAAGCCAATCTTGAATTAAAGTTTGCCAAAGTGAACACTGCACAGTAAAACGACAAATAATACAGATTTTTATTTTCCAATTACAGCTCGATAATAAAACGCACACAGAATGTAAAAGCCACGCCAATAGTGAATGTCGAATCTTTATGGCTTACCCTCATAATAATTGCATTGCGCCAGCGAGCCAAGCCTTACCCGGATAGGAATATTAGTTGCTTTTTCTATTTTCAGTTCCTGGCGACAAAAAAAACCGTAAGTGCATGTCGAAAAATTGGAAGGAATTATTTGTTGTAAATTAAAAGGAGAAAGATTTTTTGTTGTTTGTTTCGTCTCTGAAGAGGCGGGTAATAGAAACTTTTTGAAATAAATGGTCGCATCACTTTTGCAATACGCAGGAAAAAAAGAAGGAGTTTTAATAAAAATATTTTTTTCTGCAGAATGATATGAGGTAATTTCTCCTGGATTTTGGGCCTTTAAAGAAAGGGTCAAAATAAAAAAAAATATAAATACTCC
>JBDTHD010000051.1:0-4752 GCA_039937075.1 Ginsengibacter sp.
CCAATGGTGCAGGTGCAGACAGGAACTTTTGAAACTGTAAACAAAGTAGCTTCTGTAAAACCACGGATTTACCCCGAAAATAATATTAAGATCGATTTTGCGATTGCTACTTTCGAAAAAAATATTGACACAGCTTCGCTCGTGGATAAAATTGTTACTTCACAACCGGAAGGCATTACGCCACACATGTTCCAATACCAAATGGTAAAGAGAGCGAAGCTGGAAAAGAAGCACATTGTTTTACCTGAAGGAAGCGATGATCGCATACTTGAAGCCGCGGCTAAATTGTTGAAACAGGAAGTGGTGAGGTTGACTATTCTTGGAAAGAAAGAGGAAATAGAAGCTGCTCTTCAGCGATTGAATATTGAACTCGATCCCAAAAATGCAACCATTGTCAATCCTGTAGATTCGCCACTTTTGCCGGATTATATTGCCACTTTGTATGAATTAAGGAAAGAAAAAAATATGAATATGGATATGGCAACCGACTTCATGAAAGACGGTTCCTATTTCGGAACGATGATGGTTTACAAGGGCGATGCGGACGGAATGGTTTCCGGGTCTATCAATACTACGCAACATACTATCCGCCCGGCACTACAGTTTATAAAAACCAAACCAGGCGTTGCTACCGTGTCTTCCGTATTTTTTATGTGTTTGGAAGATCGCGTTATTGTATTCGGAGATTGCGCGGTAATCCCCAAGCCGACTTCAGAACAACTGGCGGATATAGCCATTTCTTCCGCAGAAAGCAGTACGATGTTTGGCATCGAACCAAGAGTGGCCATGCTTTCGTACTCTTCCGGCGCTTCCGGGAAAGGAGAAGAAGTAGAAAAAGTGAGGCGGGCTACAGAATTGGTGAAAGAACGAAGGCCCGACTTGCCTGTGGAAGGTCCGATTCAGTACGACGCGGCTGTCGATCCGGTAGTAGGCAAACAAAAATTGCCAAATTCTAAAGTGGCTGGACAAGCGACGGTATTAATATTTCCTGATCTTAATACAGGTAATAATACTTACAAAGCGGTTCAACGTGAAACCGGCGCGGTGGCGATTGGTCCTATGTTGCAGGGATTAAACAAACCTGTAAACGACTTGAGCCGCGGGTGCACAGTAGACGATATTTTTAATACAGTAGTCATCACGGCAATACAAGCACAACAGTCATAATTTAAAATTCCGCAATTTTACAGCATGAATATTTTTGTCATTAATTCGGGGAGTAGTTCTATAAAATACCAGCTTATTGAAATGCCTTCAGAAAAAGTTATTTGCACCGGCATAGTGGAAAGAATCGGGATGAAAGATGCAGACATTATTCATAAAACTTTTAAAGACGGAAAAGAACAGGAGAAGAAAATGACAATGAAAATTTCTGACCATGCTGAAGGGCTGATAGAAGTTGTCAAATTACTTACGGATAAAGAAATTGGCGTAATTAAAGATGCGTCAGAGATAGACGTAGTAGGCCATCGCGTGGTTCATGGAGGAGAAAGTTTTGCAGCCACAACTCTTATTACCCGTGAAGTAAAAGCTGATATTAAAAAATTATTTCCATTGGCGCCGCTTCATAATCCGCCCAACTACCTCGGAATTGAAGTGGCTGAAAAATTATTCAGCAAAGCAAAGCAGGTAGCGGTTTTTGATACGGCTTTTCACCAGACTATTCCCCAGGAAGCTTACCGATATGCTATTCCTTCAAAATTTTATCATAAAGATGGAATCCGCGTTTACGGATTTCATGGCACCAGCCACAAATATGTTAGTGGCAAAGCGATTGACTATCTTAAAAAATCCAGCTCAAAAATTATAACTATTCACCTCGGAAATGGCTGTAGTATGACTGCGGTTAAAGATGGTAAATCCGTCGACACGAGTATGGGCTTCGGACCGATGAACGGTTTAATAATGGGAACACGCGCCGGCGACATTGATCAGTCAGTAATTTTTTATCTCATAGATCAGTTGGGCTATAAGCAAGAAAAAGTGAAAGAAATATTGAATTACGATAGCGGAATGGTGGGGCTTACCGGGCATAACGACATGCGCGATGTGATTGCAAAAATTGAAAAAGGCGATACAGAAGCTTCGCTTGCTTACCAAATGTATGCATACCGGATCAGGAAATATATTGGAACTTATACTGCCGTTCTGAATGGCCTTGATGCGATAGTTTTTACCGGCGGAGTAGGAGAGAATGATAGATTGATGCGCAAACTTTCTTCTTGCAATCTTGAATACCTTGGGATACAATTTGACGAAGAAAAAAACAATCTAATTAAAAAAAGATTGCGCGAAATAAATGCGAATAATTCACCCGTGAAAATTCTTGTTATCCCTACAAATGAAGAACTGGAAATTGCTTTGCAATGTTATTCTTTAGTGGATTAAAAGGACTTTTAAAGCAAAATAAAAATCGTTTAAATTTATTCGTTTACTGGTGCAAAATGGATTTTTAGATTGCCATGCAACGAAAAGTATAAACCGGCTGTCAGAGTAAAAAGAATTACTTAAAATGAAACGAATTTTTTTATTACTCTTATTATTATCGCTATTTTCCGCTTGTCACAAAGAAAATAACAAGGTATCTGCTAACAGGGAAATTGAAAGTTGTCCACCTTCGGGACCATATGATTATCTCAAGAATTATAATTTTGGAAGCGTCAGCACGGACAGCCTGGTTCAAAAATACCAGGCGATTTGGAAAGAATTATTTCTGGAAAAAAACCAGTTGACGAATTCCTTTTTCGACAATCATATAAAGCTTATTCAATCTGATACAACAAAATGGAATGATGGAGTTTCTTTGAGCGTTTGCTATGAGGTTCAGGTTGGTTGGGCAATTGCGTATAGCTGTGATCAGTTTATGATAAAAATCGATAGTTCAGTCCAACAATTTGGCACGTTTCCGCGCGATAAATATCTTTCCAAAGAACAAATTGATACCATCATTAATAACCAGGGACTATCTTCTTACATCAACAAAGTTGCTCCAATTAACAGTTTACAATTTTCGTCGTATGACGATGCGTTGAATGATTTAATTAAAGCTGACAAAGTAAATACGCTATGCACGACTGATGTACGACTTGGAGATTCAGGGCACTTACAACTGGAAGCTTATGGAAAATATAAAAATGAAGAGAATGCCTGTATATCTGCGCGCCTCGATTTAGAAAATGGGAAAACTTACATTACAGACGGGCCTTGTTATATTTTTTAGGCAAAAAACCTGGAAGAAAATACATTGAATAATCTATTAGAATGGGCGGAAAAATGGCCTGCTGATAAATGGTGGCGGATCAAAAGGCCACGGTATAGAAGTGAGGATTATAAATAGTCCAATTGAAAACCAGATGGCCATTGTTTTAAATTTTTCTTTGTCCTTAGATTTTCGTTTTGCGATTATTGATCCGATGGTGATTACAATAATTGCTATCGACATCATTACACTATGCTCCATCCCAAAAAACCGAATTTCTCTTTCTCGGACTGCTTCTTTAAAATGGTGAAGAAAATAGTGAACGATTGGGCTTATAGAATAAAGTGAGAGTCCAATGATCAATTGAATCTGTGCAACCGTCGCTGTCCAATGCCTTATGGAATTGTCGAATTTTGAAAATAGCTTATTTCCAAACCATCCTTTATAACCTCTATAAATAGCAAAGAGCAACGTGGCCAAAACCAACCAACGGAATATGGAATGAAGCGCTAATAATTCCGGATACATTGTAATACTTTTTAAATTCCTTTTTTGCAAAAATAACAAGACTGGAAATTGCTGATTGTCTTTTCTTTAAAAGCCACACTTATCTTGTTCGGAGGTTTGAAAATAAATAATTATTCGTTTTTCCGACGTGCATAAAATATGACGAAATGATCCAAATAAAAATTAAAATGAATGTCAAAAACTATTACTTTTGCACGTACTAATTAAAGCCGAATAAAGTTTTTTTGAAAACTTCCTTTTCTCCTTGCAATTAGGCAGTCGTTTCAATCCTATTTTAGAAAAACTTTTCTAAAACCTAACCTACCTAAAATTATCCAACAGAAGTGTTTGTTTATTATTAATTATTAAAACTTTTTATTCATTATTAAAATTTACAAAATGAAATTTTCAAAAAGAAATCCGAGTGGGGAAAGGTTTGCCTGGATGGTAGCCTGCGCGGCTTTGTTGTTATTTGCAGGATGCAAAAAAGGAAACGAAACTCCGAAACTTACTGTCACTACGGTAGCTTCCGGCCTTGCGGGCCCAATGGGAGTAGAAGCTGATAGCCGTGGTAACCTTTGGGTATCAGAAAGTGGAACGTTTAATCCTAACGGTGATGGTAAAACGGGAACCCATAATGATGATGGCAAAGTAGTTTTGATAACTCCGAACGGAAGAATATACGATGCCATCACTAACCTGGAATCTTATGCTAACGTACATTCCGGTGAATTGCAGGGAACTGTGCACATTTTGTTGGATGGAAAAATCCTTTATGTTTTATCCGGCGATCATTTATACAGCGCAGATGTATCTCACTTTAAAGCAGGAGATAAACCCTTAGATGCAAGGACACTTCCTTCTGAAGATATTGCTTCAGTTATTTCTCAAATTCCATCTTCTAACAATCCCGAAAAAGACTCTCATCCTTATAACCTTATTAAAGGCCCGGATGGTGATTTGTACATTGCAGATGCAGGAGCCAATGCGATTGTACGCCGCAGAGGGCCGAACAGCTATTCTATTTTTGCCGAGCTTCCATTAAT
>JBDTHD010000052.1:0-2865 GCA_039937075.1 Ginsengibacter sp.
ATGTCAGCGCGGCCGCAATGGATTGTGAAACCAACAAAATGAAAATCATCGATATTTGTTGATTTACTGCAAATCTCGCCTATATTTCTTTTAGTTCTACCAAATTTTTTTGAATGTTTAATTTATATTTTACCCCAACCTTCAACGCATAATTTTCTTTTTCGTGGCTTACGGGAAAGCGAAAGCAAACAGGATAATGATAATTTCTTACCAAATCTTTTATGGATTGTTCGATGGTTTGCCCAAATGGAACTGTGGTATCTTTCATATCAGAAAACCGTCCGATTATCAAGCCGCTTAAATGATCCAGTTTCCCACTTCTTTTTAGCTGGTACATCATCCGGTCTACGGAATAGATATATTCTCCAACCTCTTCAATAAAAAGTATTTTATTTTTTGTTTTGATGTCAGAGGATGTGCCGATCACATTTACCAAAAGGGATAAATTTCCACCTACCAAAATGCCTTTCGCTTTTCCCGGTTGATCTAGAATATTTCCTTCTGTCTTGTAATCTGATTTTTCCCCAAGCAAAGTATTTCGAAGACTTTGGATATACTGATTTTGAAATTCACCATCGTTGAAAGCTGCTGCCATAGGCGCGTGCATGGACGCAATTTTAAAATTGGAAAATAAGTGACAATGTAAAATGGTAATGTCGCTGAACCCAATAATCCATTTTGGGTGCTTTTTAAATTTTGAAAAATCGAGCTGATCAATAATTCGTCCCGTTCCATATCCACCCCGTCCACATAAAATAGCATCTATATTTTCATCATCCAACATGTGTTGAAGATCTTTGCAGCGCTCTTTATCAGTTCCTGAAAAATAATGATACTGGTTGCCTAATGTTTTGCCGGGAACCACTTTAAATCCCCAAGACGAAAGAGTTTCAATACACGTTTGCGCTTTTTCAAAAGGCATATATCCGGCAGGGCAAACGATTCCGATGGTGTCGCCCTTTTTTAAATAAGGTGGTATAATTGTCATTTAATTTTTTGAGATTTCAATAGTAAAATGATAAATAATGCAGATTTTAAATTTGCTGTAAAATAGTTCCGCTTTCTGAAATAATCAACTGATGATTAACGCCGCATTTTAATGCATAATTTTCTTTTACATGGCCAACAGGAAAATCAAAACAAACAGGGTAATTAAATTTTTCTACTTTTTCCATTACCATTTCACGCAAACTTTTTCCAAAATCCTCTCCGGGGTCGTCAGGCTTTATCCTGAATTCGCCAACGATTAAACCTTTTAGCCTGTCTAATCTTTTACTACGTTTTAAATTCCACAACATGCCGTCTATCTTGTGACGATATTCATCCACGTCTTCAATAAACAAAATTTTCCCATCGGTTTGCAAACTCGAAACACTTCCATCAACCAATTCAATGATGGATAAATTTCCTCCAACCAACGGCCCTGTTCCTTCTCCAAAGCGGTTTTCATAATTTACCGGCCTTTCGTATTTCATTTTTTCGCCCACCAGGCATTGGCGTATAGAATCAATGGAATCAATTTGTGCTTGAGTGGCCGTTGAAAAATCATCAGGAAAACTATTACACATTTTGGAATGAATGGTGGCAATTCCAAAGTTTCTGTTGATATGGCAATGAAAAACGGTAGCATCGCTAAAACCAATTATCCACTTTGGGTTTTGAACAAACTTTGTAAAATCAAGTTTATCAATCATTCTCACAGCGCCATAGCCGCCCCGTCCCAGCATGATGGTTTTTATTTTAGGATTATCCAACATTTTTTGTAGACCAGAAGCTCTTTCTTCATCGGTTCCTGCAAACGTGAAATCTTTTGCGCCAACCGTATTGTCTGTAACCACCCTAAAGCCCCATTCTTTCATTTTGTTGATTGCGGGCAGGCATTCGTCTATACTGATGTAGCCCGAGGGACAAGTGATTCCAATTAAATCCCCGTTTTTTAAATAGGGAGGAATTTTGTTGGATGCATTTTTTGTATTTGAAATAATTGTTTTAGGAAAAGCGGTGGTCACTGTTGCCAAAGGAATTACTGCAGATAGAAAATCTTTTCGGTTCATGAATATTTTATCAGGTAAATAGAATGTTTTTTAAAATAATCCCATGCCACCCTGCAGGGCTTTTTTATAATTGCGCAAATCAAATTTATAATAAAACGGCGCTTTATGTGCAACTCCTTTTTTAGTTTCTTCTAATTTTTTTAAAATGCCCGATGCCAGTATTTTTCTTTGGAAATTGCGCCTGTCTAATTTTTTATTGAGAATGGTTTCGTATAGCTTTTGCAGTTCCGGCATGGTGAATTTCTGCTCCAGTAAATTATACCCGATTGGATGAAAATACAATTGCAAACGCAACGCGTTAAGTGCTTCATTGAAAATATGCTGATGGTCAAGAATCATTTCCGGTAGGCTATCAATACTAAACCATTCACAGGACCGCGAAATATTATCAGGCATTGGTTTTACTGTTGTAAAATTTACCAAAGCATAATATCCTATCGTGATAAACCTTTCAAACATCCAGCTTTTATCCAGGCTAACCCCGATATTTTTTAAGAATTGCTGATTTACTTTTTTGGTAGAACGAGACGGATCGCTGAAAACATGAAACTGCTGAAGGAATATTTTTTCGAGGCCGGTTCTTTCTTTCAGAACTCTTTGTGCCGCAGCATCTATATGCTCATCTTGTAAAATAAAACCGCCTGATAAAGACCACAACTCTATATATTTTGATTTTAAAAGCAGCACTTTTAAATCGTTCTGATGAAAACCGAAAATCACATTATCTACTGAAACGTGGCGCAAATATTTTTCGTGACCTTTTAAATAATGGTCTTTTAGTTCTTTGTCAAATTCCATCTTTAAAAGTAAT
>JBDTHD010000053.1:0-6204 GCA_039937075.1 Ginsengibacter sp.
CAGTAATATGCTGGTATTGAACCAAGCGGAAAAACGGAAGTCGCACCCTTATTTTAGTATTCGGAAGTGTAATATCAGGAATCATAATCCCGGAATTTCCGTACCAGCCACCGCCGGTTTCTTCGCCTACCAGTTTAATATTTTGCTGTCCTTTTAAAGCACTACAAAAAATGGAAGACGCAGAAAAAGTAAGCCCGTTTGTAAGAACGTAGACATTTCCGTTGAAATGATTTCTTCGCTTTGGCGTAAAAGTATGGCGTTCCCAATATCCAAAATGGTAACGCCCGTCTTTTTCCTTATGAGTCACGAAAAATAAACCGATATTATTAAAAAAACCGTGCGAAATATATTTAGTGTAAGGTCTCAAAGTCTTGCTGATGGCCTCTGCCGTATCGGCTACTTTAAATTTTGTATTTTTTAAAAACCTGGTGAGAAAAACGGATTTTATCATATCGCCGCCACCGTTTGCCCTGATATCAATCACTAAATTCTTTGTTTTATTTTTCCGCATTTTTCTGAAAGACTGGCGGAAAAATTTCTTTAAATGTCCTTTCGAAAAAGCATTTATCGTTATCAAAGCAAAAGAAGAATCGTAATCCAACGAACGCAAATTTTCCATTTTTTGCAGATGGGTATATTTTATGATTTGTCCTTTTTGAACGATTTTTTTCTTTCTAATACTGTCCACCGGCGGCTCGAAATAAGGAAGTAATGTATTAAACGAAACGCCATTGCTGTCAGTAAAACTTACCTCGTACTTTTCATATAAACCAAATGTATTGCGGTGAAAATAGGGGAAATCTGTACTGAGCCTGATATAATTTACATTTTCAGAATAGCCGTCTTCCACCATAAAATGAAACATATAATTGATCATTTCCTCATTTCTGATTCCATTAATGGAAGTAATAAATGATCCATCATTTATCAGCCTGTTTTTACGATTCAGATTGCCAATTACCATCATCGTGTCTTTCCACACTTTTGCAAAAAGTGGAAAAGAAGGAATGGTTTTACTTTTTATAAAGCGGTTCCAGTCCTTGCTCATATTGAAACTCGTGTGCCCGCAGTGAATAACAGAAGTAAGCGGCGCGATTATTTTCCAGCCAAACTGAAGCTCTGTCATTGAATCCCGGATGGCATTGTAACCCTCATTAAAATAGAAATCCATGCTGTCTTTTGGAGTGTACCAAAAAAGGGAAGGATGTTTTTTTTCTAAAATATTTCGAAGTAAAGTATAATCCTGCTGTAGTTCTTGTTTGGAATATTTTTTATTTGGATTATAATTTCTGGAGGCCGAGCAGGAGAAAAATAAAGGTAAAAAAAGCAAAAGATAATGTCGCCTCATGATGAATAATCCTGTAAAAATGTTACTATAAAATTTGTATTGAGTATTAAAAATTTATTTTAATGCATTCCATCCCTGCGCAGTAAGCGGATGTTTGTTTCCACCTTTTGTAATAATAAATGCCCCTTCTTCTTTTTCAGTAATGTAGCCAACAACCGTAATATTTGGATTTTCGGAAATCTTGTCAAAATCTTGCTGATCTACTGTAAAAAGCAATTCATAATCTTCGCCACCGCTTAAGGCGCAAGCCGTCGGATCCAATTCAAGTTTATAAGCGAACTGCCGCGCCATTTCATTTATCGGAATTTTTTCTTCGTACAACACGCATCCCGCTTCACTTTTTTTGCAAATGTGCAAAAGCTCGCTGCTGAGACCATCGCTGATGTCAATCATAGCAGTAGGTTGTATTTCCTTTTCTTCGAAAAATTCTATGATATCTCTTCTTGCTTCGGGTTTTAAAATCTTGCCTACGATATAATCCTGGTTTTCGAGATCAGGCTTAACACCTTTCGTTTCGAGAAAAATTTTCTTCTCTCTCTCCAGCAAAGTCAATCCTAAAAACGCACCTCCCAATTCGCCGCTTACACAAATAAGATCGCCTTTTTTGGCACCGCTTCTTGTTACAAATTTATCAGGCGCTACTTCACCAATGGCTGTAACGCAAATGATAAAACCTTTTTGCGAAGAAGTGGTGTCGCCGCCCACCAGGTCAACATTGTATTTATCGCAAGCTGCGTAAACACCTTCGTAAAATTCATTGAGCGCTTCCACGCTGAAACGATTGCTGAATGCGATGCTCATCGTTATTTGAGCGGGAAAAGCATTCATCGCATATACATCACTGAGGTTTACGATTACACTTTTATAACCCAAATGTTTTAGCGGTGAATACATCAAATCAAAATGAATTCCTTCCACCAGCATATCGGTAGTTATTACTGTTTGCTTTCCAAAATGATCCATCACTGCGGCATCATCGCCAACAGATAAAATGGTGGATGCATTCCTTGTTTCATTGTTTTTAGTAAGGTGATCTATCAGGCCAAATTCGCCAAGGGAGGAAACTTCTGTTCTTTCAGGGTCCATTATAATATTTTAAAAATTGAAACTATAGTAAACAAAGTTAATTGCAATTTTTTGAAGGGGATTGGCTAAATTTGATAGATGAAAACTCTGACACTAAATTTGCCTGAATCAGTCGAGCTGGATGAAAAAGAAGCAAAGACGCTTCTTGCTGCTAAATTATTTGAAAGAGGTTCTTTAACACGCGGTCAGGCGGCAGGGTTATCCGGTTATTCGACAAGAACTTTTATGGAGCTTTTGAGTAATTACGGGGTTTCAATATTCAATATTTCAGAAGGAGAATTAGAAACAGAAATTCTTAATGCAAAAAACTATCATCTCTGACGCAAGTTGTTTGATTTTGCTTGAAAAAAAGAAAAGGCCTTATGCTACCGCACAAAGCCTCGTCCAACTTAAACTACAACACATATTTCGCTTGAATATTGCCGGTGATTTTGCCGTTTTGTCTTTGAAGTTGTTTAACTAAAAACCATGCAACTATCATATTAGGAATCCAACAAAGCCACGCTACTAATAAATAAGCCTTAATAAAATCATGAAATATTATAATCAGAACAGGAAGATATATTCTGAGCGTTACTGCCGAAAAACAGGCAGCATAACTATATATCATCATTTTTTGATGATTCGCAATTCGTCCGTTTTTTATTTCAATGTAGGCTTTCAAAGTAGTGTAAAACCAGATAATGCCTAAACAAATAAATCCCAAAGAAGCAATTATTCCACCATTGGCATACAATGCTATATAAACAGCCGCCAGGGCGCTAAACAAAGCGGAAATCACATAAACTTTACCTATCCGCCTATGTAATTTTAATTTGTTTGTTCTCAGCTTTACACTGAACTGCGTCCAACCTATTAGCAAAGCAATGCCTCCTAATGTTATGTGTATGTAAAACCCAATATTCCAAAAAACGTTTGTTAATAGCGCATCACTTTTTGATTGTAACAATCCGAACTTTCGATTTATAAAAAAATAGATAAAGGGGTAAAGACCAACTAATGTCGCCAAAACAGCAGCTACTATACCAGTTACTTTTTTAGTCATCATTCTGATTTGAATAAATTGAAACCAACGTTTATATATACATTATGAAAGAATAATTTTCAGGAAATTTTTCCTCACAATTTGTTTGAGAAATTGCAGTGCCCTTGTTTAATTTTTCTATTTTTTGGTTGATTTCTTCTTTTTCTTTTTGAAGCGAATCTTTCATCCTGTCTACTTCTTTTTTTTGTTCAGATTTTACAGAATCCACTTTTTGCTGCATCGTCTGAATTTGTTTTTCCTGCACATTTTTTAATGAATCAATGTTACGATTGTAACGGTAGCCGCCATTGGTATCATTTGTAGGGGGTGCAACGGAATTACTATTGCCTGAATTGTCGTTCCAATCTTCCTTATCGCTGTCAGAGCGGCTTCCATCAAGCCTGTAAAGTCCATCATCTTTCATTACATATTTTTCTCCATAAGAAAAATCATAATCATTTTCAATGTTGTTGTTATTATAGGAATACCAATCATTTCCACCCCAGAATCCTCCAAACCTGACACGGTTTCCGTAACCAAAATTCTTATCTATTTTGATATAATGACCCACCGGCACCGCAATAGTAACTTCTACATATTGATTACGGAATTTATCGGTTGTATTAATAGTGATGGCCCTGTCCATCATCAATAGAGAATCATTTTGGCTGACATTAAAATTGATTCTTGGGAGCAAAGTATCGGCGGCTCTCCTCGTTCTTCCGTTAGACATTTTTAAAACACTTACTGTAAAACTATCGGTTGGAGATTTTATAATTTTGACTTTTACGTTTCCTATAAAAGCGGTATCTACAGAGCCATAAGTTCCAAAAGGTTCAAAATTAAACCAGCCTATTCTTCGGTAATTAATATTTTGAAAAGGCATTACTTCAAGGCTTTTCACAGTAGGGTTCTGCAAACTGATTACATCTTCATTTAGGGAACTGATATTTCTGAAATCGCGGCCCACAGAACCTATCAGGGCAACAAAACAAACGATACCCAAAACCCAGAGACTGAGAAACGACCACCGCATAAATTTATTGGTCTTTTTAATTCGGGCAAACCTTCTTATGATAAAAGTGATGATGCCGATTACCGGAACGGCGATAAAGAAAATTAATGTTCCCCAGGCAAATAAATTCTGCCAACCATCGGTTAATACAAAATCCTTCAACGGAAATAAACCGATGGCAACAGTGGCTATTCCAAATAAAGAAACAATAATTGCCAATGCCACGCATCCGCCTATGAAATACATAAATATTTTAAAAATCGTGATAATAATATTGCCCAAAGTTCCTGATGTACGACTGGCGGCGTAATGAATGTCTTTCCCCATTTCAGCGCCTTTTTCTCCTGCAGCATGTCCTGCTTCCATCCCCATTTTGCCAATTTTCTGCCCCATTTCTTTTCCCATTTTACCCACTTTATCGCCGACTTCCTGCATTTCTTTTAAAACCGAATTTTTTATCGAATTCATATCTACTTTTTCACCTTTCATTTCCAGTTTTTCAGAAGTCGTGGTTGCCTCGGGTATTACGAGCCACAAAATAATGTAGATGATAAAGCTGCCCGGGCTAAATGAAAAGCTCAGAAAATTCGGAAAAGTAAGCGGTCCAAAATGTCCCCATCTGAAAAAGAAAGTGAGAAAGGGAATTAAAAATATAAACCTCGGCAGCCACGGATTCACATCAAAATAACTTCCCATTCCGCTGCACACACCACCCAGAATTTTCCCGTCTGGGTTTCTGTATAACCTTTTGCGAACGCCATTTTCTACCATGCTGCTTCCCGGAACAAAAATCCAAAGAAGAATGTAAGCGAAGAATCCCACGCCCGAAATTAAAAACACGATTCTTACTATTACAGGGTCGATTCCAAAATAAGCGGCAATACCGCTACAAACGCCACCAAGGATTTTATGGTTCTCGTCGCGGTAAAGACGCTTGCCTTTCCCGCTCCAGTCACCATGAAAATAGCTTTCGCTTTTTTCTCTATTTGAATCATTTTTTGAGTAACCGGTTTGGGCATTTCCACTTTCCATCGATTCTCCTTTTTCTGCTTCTTCAAAATCTTCAGGGCGGCCCATACTTCGGATGATGGCGTTTACGTCGTCATCAGTAATGCAGGTGCTTCCTCCTTTTAAACGTTGCTGGAACAGCTCGCTAATGCGGCTTTCGATGTCATTTATAATTTCATCTCTTCCTTCTTCATTGGCAAAATAGCGGCGCAGGCTCTCTATATATTGTTGCAGCAATTCATAAGAACTTTCTTCTATCGGCACTATCGCACCCTGAAAATTTATATTGATTACCTTTTTCATTTTGATTCTGTTTATTGGTTGTTAAGTTGTTTGTTGTTATTTGTTTTTGCCTGTGATAGTTTCCACCGCGCCCGCAAGTTCCAGCCAGGTTGTTTACAGTTCTTCATAAAATTTTGCTCCTTTTTCTGTCAATGAAAAATATTTTCTTGGTGGCCCACTGTTGCTTTCCACCCAGCGATAAGTTAGAAACTCAGCATTTTTTAATCTCGTTAGCAAAGGATATAATGTTCCTTCCAAGATATTGAGGTTAGCAGATTTCATCATATCAATAATATCACTCGGGTATGCCTCGCCCAGTTTTATTATCGACAAAATGCAAAACTCCAAAACCCCCTTTCGCATCTGGCTTGCTGTGTTATCAATATTCATTTTTATTGGTTTTAAATCTGGAACTTTTAAATTTCTTACGCAAAGATATGG
>JBDTHD010000054.1:0-6498 GCA_039937075.1 Ginsengibacter sp.
GTTTGTAAAAAAATGGGGTTGCGGGCCGCATTTTATCGCGTGGATGAAAATAGTATGATTTGGTTTGATGAACTTCGAAAGCAAAAAATTTTCATAGGCCAGGAAGCGATATTGGATGCACAAACTTTCACCATGGAAGGGCGCGATAAAAAATCTTTAAGAAACGCCATGAACAGCCTCCAGAAAAAAGGATTTACCGCATCAATTTATAAAGCACCCTTGAAAGAAGAGTTCGTGGAACAATTGAAAAAAGTTTCGGACGAATGGTTGATCGCTTTTGAAAAAGAGGAACAAATTTTTTCGCAGGGAATGTTTAATGCCAAAGAATTGATACACCAGGATGTAATTACTATTTCTGACGCCGAGGGCAATATCGCAGCGTTTCTTAATATTATTCCTGATTATACGCCACAGGAATGTACGTATGATCTTATCAGAAAGACAGAAGCCGCGCCGGGCGGGTGTATGGACGCGCTCATCATTAAAATGATTGAATACGCCAAAGAAAATGATTTTCATTATCTCAATCTTGGCCTTGTGCCGCTAACCGGAATGGAAGAGCCCAACAGCCCGGCAGAACAGATTATGAAATTTGCCGGCAAAAATTTAAAAAGATTTAAACATTACCACGGCCTTCGGGATTTTAAAGAAAAATACGCTTCTTATTGGAAAGATAAATTTTTGGTTTATGAGAATGATTATGATTTGTTACAATTACCTTTAGCGTTAAATAAAGTAATGCAACCCTGAAAATTTTATGAATAAATATGTAGTCATTTTGTGCGTTTTATTAGCGCCTTTTTTTATTTCATCCACCGTGCAATCTCAAAATCTTCCTATCAAAGAATGGGCAACAAATTCCCACGATAAGCCATTGATTTTTTACATCAGCGGAGATGGAGGTCTGAATGATTTTTCGACTTCTTTATGCGAAGAATTTTATAAAAAAGGGTTTGATGTATCAGGGTTAAATTCAAGATCTTATTTCTGGGACAAAAAAACACCTCAAAAAACGGCAGATGATATCAATAGTTTTTTAACCCAAAAATTATCCGGAAGAAAAAATCAACAAATTGTTTTGGTTGGATATTCTTTCGGCGCAGATGTATTGCCTTTTATTCTTAACCGGCTTTCAAAAACTATTGATGATAAAATACTGGTTTCTTTTTTAATGGCGTCGTCGGGAAATACTGATTTTGAAATTCACTGGTCAGATATTTTTGGCGGAAATAGCAAACGCAATATGGATGTGGTTACAGAAATCAATAAACTTACTCATGAAAAAATTGTAATTCTCAGCGGCAGCGACGATAAAACTTTGGCAGTAAATAAAATTACCTTAAAAAGATTTACCCGCGAAATGTTGCCAGGAGGCCATCACTTTGACGGAGATACTCAAGAAGTCGCCAGAGTCATCCTGAATGACATTCAATAATTCACAAACCAATATCTTAATCTCTATTGTTATTTAGTTGAAGTAATCCACCACGTATTTCCTGTGGGATCTGTAATGCCACACGCTCTCCCATAATCCTTATCGGACGGCTCCTGCACTGAAGTGGATCCATTCTGTAAAGCCGCTTCATAAGCCTGGTCTGCATCGTCTACATAGATAAAAAGATTTGAAGTTTGCGGCGGATAGTCTTGTGTGCTTTCTGCGCACATGATAACGCTTCCGCTAATTTGAATTTCTGCGTGCTGCACGGTTTTCCCATCTTCCCGCAAATGCCTGCTTAATACTTTTGCCTCGAAAACTTTTTGGGTAAAATCAATAAATGATTCTGCATTTTCCAAAATTAAATAAGGCATCACCGCCTGGTAACCTTCAGGAATTTTCATAGTTGTAAATTTTTAAAATAATAAAACTGATTTATCAAAGTTACAAATAACAAGATGCAGTCAACACCCACATTTGAAAATAAGAATCTTATTTAAAAGTTGGTTTACTGGGAGGACAAAATTATAAACTCAATTTTCGCCTTATTTTTTTGCGACGACTATAAAAAATGGTTAATGCGGGACCGATTAAACCGTATACAAGGCCAGCAATACCTGCCTGGTCAGCAGGTAGCAAAAAAGCAACGAGCACTGAAAAAATTCCAATAGTAATAAGAATGAAATTCTTATAAATTTTTGTTTTTGTATCGAAAATTTCCGGTGAAGTCAATTGTAGCTCATCTGATTTTTTTAAGGCGTGTTTATACATTAAAGAGAAAATAAGATAAATCAAAATATAGCCAATGCCATAGATCATCATGAGCTTCGGCAAGTCAGAACCTTTCATCAAAAAAGGAGAATTATTGTTTCCATAAATCTGGCTGCTAAAGAGAAGCGTGAAAAGAAATTTAAGAGGGTAAACATAAAACAGCACTACAAAAATAAGTGTACAATTGAGCACTATCGTCTTTAGATCATCTAAGCCATAACGGCGGAAAAAAATATTTTGCTCATACCAAATCATTATTAAAAAAACGAAACATATTCCAAATGCAAAAAAACCGCGCATGGTTACCATTAACTCTTCAAAACTCTTGGGAACTTCGAGACTTACAATAAGCAAGGTAACCGCAAATGCAAAAACCGCATCGCTGAAAGCCTCTATACGCCTGACCTCATGCCCGCGAAAGCGAAACTCATTTTTATCAGTGTTTAATTTATCGGCAACTGCTTTTCGGAACATAATTAAAGATTATCGGGTATTGAGAAAATTAAAAATAACTAAATATTTTTCTATTCCTATAGTTTCATTCCCCTTCTTGAAATTTGTACGGAAACAAAAACGGCAAACAAAAAATATGGTAAAATATTTTGCACTTTTATGCGTGAAAAGTATTTTTTGCAAATAAAACGATTGCAAAACACTAGCAAATGATTAGCAACTATGACATCGTTATAGATGTAAAAATGAGCAGCGGCAAACTGAATATGAAATAATATCCCCGACTTGTTTCGACAAAAAAACAATTTATCGCAAGCGGTGGCTAAGATTTTACAAAAACATTTGATAACAGTAAAGCAACAAAAAAGGAAGATTTTTATTTTGAAAAAAAATAAAATCTATTCTAATTCTTCATCGCTGAAAGATTGGGAGCTAAGATTAATCATGCTTCCCATTAAGTCTTTGAATTCAATTTTGCCTTCCACGACTTTTTTACTGATAAGGGAAAATGCAGATAATCCATGCAAAACAAATTCCATCAACAACGCATTTTCTTTGGTATTAGCGGTAGGAAAATGTTTTTTTACCAGTCCAAAAAGTCCATCTACTTTATAAAGCAATTGAATTTTCTCTTCATCCTTCAGATCTAAAAAAACATTAAGTTGGTTACCGGAATCAAACCAACGAGTAATCGCTTTATAAGGATTTTCTTCCGTAACAGCTTCCTTGCTTTTCCGTTTTTTCAAAGAATCAGGGTTAGGAAAATATTTTACAAATTGTGTGCGAATGGCTTTCTCTAACAAATTATATGCGACCTGGTATGGCCCTTCCTGTTCGCCCTCATAAACCAATTCTATTTTCCCAGTAATAGAAGGAATAATTCCTGTAAGATCGCTCACCCAAACCTGGGTTTCTTTTTCTTTATTCATAATGGCGCGCCTTTCGGCTGCGCTTACTGCATTTTCATAAGCAGAAATGGTAAGCCTTGCAGAAACACCGCTCTTTTTATCTACGAATTCGCTGCTACGTGCTTCGAACGAAACTTGTTCCACCAAACGTTTTATCAAATCGCTCACCTGAACTCTTTTCATTTGATCGCTATGAATAGACGCTTCCTGCTCAGTTATGAAAAGAGAATTTTCAATGTTCGTCGGATAGTGAGTCAATATCTGGCTTTCGATACGATCTTTAAGAGGCGTAACAATTGCGCCGCGATTAGTATAATCTTCGGGGTTTGCCGTAAACACAAACATAATATCAAGGGGCAACCTTAATTTAAAACCTCTTATCTGCAAATCACCTTCTTCCAGAATATTAAAAAGAGAAACCTGGATGCGCGCCTGCAAATCTGGCAATTCGTTAATTACAAAAATGCCACGGTTGCTACGCGGAATAATGCCATAATGAATTACTCTTTCGTCAGCATAGCTCAACTTTAAATTGGCTGCTTTTATCGGATCAATATCGCCTATTAAATCGGCAACACTTACGTCGGGTGTTGCGAGTTTTTCGCCGTAACGCATGCTACGGTTCAACCACGTAATTGGCGTATCATCACCTTTTTCTTTAACAAGGTCGCGGGCATATTTACTCAATGGTTTGAAAGGATCATCATTTACTTCGCTGCCTTCAATTACAGGAATATATTCATCCAAAAGTTCTGTCATCTGGCGCGCCATACGGGTTTTGGCCTGTCCGCGCAATCCAAGAAATAAAATATTATGACGTGATAACAAGGCTCTTTCAGTATCCGGAATTACCGAATCTTCATAACCAATTATACCGCGAAAAGTAATTTCTTTTTTACTGATTTTCTTAATAAGGTTTTCACGTAATTCTTCCTTAATAGATCTTGGTTTGTAATTAATTTCTTTCAGTTGTCCGAGGGTCTTTATATTTTCTATGTTCATTTTTATTTTTCTTTGTAGAATTTAATCCCTTCAATAAAATTGAAGTCTTTTTGTTATCAGTGTAAAGAAACAGATCATGGATGATTGCAGTGGCGGCAATAAAAGAGTCCGAAATCTTCATATCATTTTTAGATGAATATTTTTTAAAAAGCGAGAAAGCTTGTTCAGATATTTTGTCATCAACTAGAGCTATTTGATATGATCGTAACACTTTTATAAATTCTTTGTGTTGTTTAATATTCTTTGCTCCAGTAATTAATTCACAGGCAGTAATTACAGAAATGCAATATTTATCTTTGAGATACTTTAGATTTATCTGTTTGATTTCATTGCCTCTATATGCCTTAATTAAAATGTCGGTATCTATCAAAACAGATTCGAATATTACCATGATTCTTGTCTGAGTTTTTTTGCATCAATATCAGAATCTTTCCATTTTCCAAATAAGTAGGTATGATCAATCTTTTCTTCCTTCGTTTTTTTGTTTGATTTCACAACTTTCTTTGGAGAAATGTTATTGACGTTTGCCGATCTTTTAGTTACTTTTTCTTGTCTATCTACACTACCTCCCAATCTTTCCACTAACTCTATTACAAGTTCTGAAGAATCATCCGGTATGTTAATAGTAATCTCTTTCATTTTTATTTAAAGTTACCGACTTATCAATAATCCATTACAATTAATAGACCGTTTTTCTTTTCCCGCTTTCAAAATCTTTAAAAATAAATGCGCCCAGCCTGTCAAGCGAAGCGAAGAAAGCTTTGCCGTTATTGGTTTCTGTAAATTCGGTTACGAATTTTTGAAGGTAAGGATCGCTGGCGATCATAAAAGTGGTGATGGGTATTTTTAGTTTTTTGCATTGCGCTGCAAGGTTCAGGCAACGGTTTAAAATTCTTCTGTCCACACCAAAACTATTTTTATAATAACGCTTTCCTACTTTGAGACAGGTTGGCTTTCCGTCCGTAATCATGAAAATTTGTTTGTTAGGATTTTTTCTTCTTCTCAAAATATCCATCGCAAGCTCCAGCCCGGCCACCGTATTAGTATGATAAGGGCCAACTTGTAAATAAGGAAGATCTTTGATTTCCACGGTCCATGCATCATTGCCAAAAACGACAATATCGATCGTGTCTTTAGGATATTTTGTAGTAATTAATTCGCTCAAAGCCATGGCTACTTTTTTAGCCGGAGTAATCCTGTCTTCGCCATATAAAATCATGCTGTGCGAAATGTCAATCATTAACACGGTAGAAGTTTGCGCTTTAAAATCTGTTTCGCGAATTTCCAAATCATCTTCGGCCATCATAAAACTTTCAACTCCGTGATTGATTTGCGCGTTGCGAATGGATTCTGTAAAATCAATTTGTTCTAAAGTATCGCCAAATTGAAATGGCCTTGTTTCCGGACTTATTTCATCTCCATTTCCGGGTTTGAAGGTATTGTGATTACCGGATTTTGTCTTTTTCAATTTTCCAAAAATCTCTTCCAGGCTGCGCTTCCTGATTCCTTGCTCAGTCTTAGGAGTAATTTTTATTTCGCCATTTTGTTTATTATCATCTATATAACCCTTGGCTTTTAAATCTTCAATAAAATCTCCCATTCCATATTCATTATTGGTGAGATTGTATTCTTTATCAAGCTCTGTAAGCCAGCTAAGCGCCTCGCCCACTTCGCCACTTGTATAAGTAAGCAATTGCATGAAAATATTCAACAGGTTTTCAAAAGTTGATTTGCTATTTTCATTGGGATCGAATTTTGAAAAATGATTTAAACGCATTTATTTATAGTTGATTCTTTTTATTAAAGGTAAAATAAAAATCCCCTGTATTTGTTGGTTCACTGCTTTAAGCATTCAGCACATTGAGCCTTCAGCCTTCTCTGCAATTTACTTCACAAAGATTCCTTACGATTATTTTCAATGTTAAAAAA
>JBDTHD010000055.1:0-26086 GCA_039937075.1 Ginsengibacter sp.
GGCGAGTCAGATATTAACGACTATGGCGCATCAAACAGGGCCGAATTTTTCGCTGTTGTTTCTGAATACTTTTTTAACTGCCCTGAATTATTCAAAGAAAACCATGCGGAGCTTTTTGAACTGCTCACAAAAATTTTTAATCAAAATCCTATTGAGCCTTAATAATTTTTAGCGGGTTATATAAATTTCACTTCCTTGTTTGTCGCCTTCTGAATTGGTTACCGTTATTACATAAAGTCCATTTGATATTTTTCCAGGAATATTTACAGTAATAATATCAAATCCATAAGATTTTACGATCTGTTTGAAAATCACTCTACCCGAAAAATCAAACAATTTTATAACCAAATTTTTCCCACTGCTAAAGTTGCTATTGTTGCGGATATAAATTTTATCCTGAGCCGGATTAGGATAAAATACAATTTTTTTGAAGTTAAACTTTACAGGAACAACAGGTGAAAAACTGGTATTTCCGGAATCATCAATCAATTTAATACGGTAGTAATTTGTACCATCATCAGGAAAATTATCAGTAAAAGTATAATCTTGAGATTGAGTAGTAGCAGTGCCAGCACCTTGTAATGTTCCTATAGTTTTAAAATCGGAATAAGTTCCGCTTCTCTGAATTTCAAAATGATTATTATTTATTTCTCCGGTTGTGGTCCAGTATAATAATGCATTTTTGTCATTTATATTCTTAGCATTAAAATTGATAAGATTTGTACTTAGAATACCGCCAATCTCAAGCGTTACATTATCGACAACGGCAGTGTCAAGGACGCTATTATTATGAGTGGTGTAAGCAATGCCAACGTACGGATTAGTACCCAAGGCAAGCGTTACCGAATCAGTTGCTGTCCAATCGTCGCCATTCGGAGAAATGTAACTTACATATTTATTTCCTTTATTGTAAATCCTAATCCAGTATGGAACATTTTGAATAATGGATGGAGCAACATTACCCGAACTACCGCTTTGTGATGTTCTTTCAGTAAAATAAATCTGATTAGATGGAATAAGTGATAAAAAAACGTTAGGCGAACCGGGGTCTAAGTTTTGCCGGAACATAATACCGCATTTTGCTTCGGCATTAGTATATTTTATAGATTTCACTCTCGCGGTTAGCTCAGTTTCATTGGTAATTACTTTTTGAAATACATAATGAAAAGCATCTTTTGTGTTCCATATATCACCGCCAGAGGAAGTTAAAGTATAAACCCCATTATCTACACAAACATCGCCGGGATAGGCAACATAGCCGATATCAGCACTTTGCCACATCGGCGGTAAATTTGCAGTACATGGCGATGCTGCTGGTGGATTTAAGCCATACACATTTAATTTATTTGAAAAGGTGGCCATATAAACTTTACCATTGGCAATAGTAGGAGGAACAAATTTCGCAAATTTTCCAATGGAATCACGTTTGCTGCTCCAGTTACTGTTCCACAATTCATGAGTCACGTCTGTAGCATCAAAGGCTTGTAACATTCCAGGCACAACCGATTGGTTGGCATTACCATTAGAGACATGACTGGCCCATAAAATACCAGTACCACTTTGCGATCCGTTTGATGAAATAGCAAGAATTCCACCGGGCAAATAACCGGCCGGCAAAACCGTGATTCCTATTTTCGAATTAAGCGTATCAAAAAGCATCGAAGTTCGGTTAAAAGGAATTTGTTTTAGCAATCCACCTTGTGACCATCCATAAATATATTCATTGTTATTTTCGTCTTTAAAATAAACGGGCGAGCCATGCAAATGAGCCGTATTTATTGTACCGAAAACGCCCATATTTAATCTTTGCAAAACGTTTGAATTATCGGTTTTCATACCACCCATATTGTCATCATCAATCAAATATAGGCCTCCGTCTTTACTTCCTGAGAGCGATAGATGTGTATTAGGAATTAGCAGCGCTCCATTGATTCCGTAGTCTCTATCATCATTATTTAGATAATTATAATTCGACGGAGTAAAAAAATCTTTTACTTTCAAATCAGGAGAAAGTTTTATAAGGCTTGATCCTCTATTGAGCGTATCGTTGGGATTTCCATTTTGACCAGTAGTACCATTTCCCGTTGTTAGATATAAATTGCCATCATCATCAACAGAAGGCGGCTGTCCGCTCATCCAGATTCCCGCTAGTCCACCGTTTGGAACGTCATTATATACATATTTTTGTTGCAATGTAGATGCATCGTAGCCCATGACCCAGCCCTGGTATGGAATCCAATCGCAATGAGATGCCCAGCAGATATAAACAGTTCCATTATAAAGTAAAAGTCCTGCTCTTTGATTCTGTTTTTGCTCATCAAAAGTCAATATCCCACCAATATTTCCATCTCCTGTTCCTGGGTAGGTACCGTTTATAGAAACAGGGCTTCCTGCTTTTTCGGCGCCTGTTGTAATATCAATGGCATGCAGGTATTGTACAAAAACCGCTGCTCCTGATTTTGTCACACTTCTGGACACAACGTATAAAGTATTTGTGGTTGTGTCAATAGCCGGCGTACCCACGATTCCCATATTTCCGCTGAAATCCTTATAATTTCCGCTACAGGCACCCGTCATATCCGTGTTTTTTATAGCACGATAATTTGCAGGATTATAAGTAAGATTTACTTGCCAGTAAGGAGTTGAAGCATTTGGGTCATCCGCATCAAAAGCATAAAGCGTATTATTTACGGTCGCAACTATTACTATGTTGTGTTTGCCGCCGTTGATCGAAACGTTGCTCATTACCAGGGGTTGGGCATAAATCTGATCATCTACGGTCCTTGAAAAGACTTCTCCGAAATTTCCATTGCTAACGTTATCCTGGGTCAATATCGTTTCTTTATTGTTCCAGCCTGTTCTTTTTAAATCATTGTGATTCATAATAACATTTACCTGTGCAAATGAATTGGCAAATAGCAGCAAAATAGCTGCTAAAGTGAATATAATTTTTAAGAAACAGATTGGCATAAAATGCCATTTAATTCCGGTTGTCTTCATTCGAGGGTGGTATGAATTAAATACTAATAAAAATATATGTGGAAATTGGATTAATTTTAAATCGACAATGACTTTCAAAACAATAAAAAAGTAGTTTTTTACTTTTTCATTCCGATTTATTCGAAAATATATGTCAGTTGCATATATAAGAACGACAAAACTACCATTTTCTTATATCTTAATTCTCAGATAAAGAAAAAAAAGGTAGATAACCAGTTGATAATCAAATAAAATATTTTTTAAGCAAATTATAAATAGAAAATAAATCCGTTTTTCCTTTATTATTGATAAAAGAAGCAGGACAAATAATTCTATAAGTCCATTTCCAACTAAGATATAAAATTAAAATTAATTATGCAAGCCCCATCATTCCCACCCGCTTGAGAGCACGTCTGCGATATGTACAGTAGTTAACGGAATCTCTCTTTTTGTAATGATCCCCTGCAAATGCATAAGGCAACTAAGGTCTGTAGAAATAATGTGAGTGGCTCCCGTTGCTAAGGCGTGGCTAATTTTTTGATCAGCCATTGCATTTGAAATCGCAGCAAATTTTACCGCAAATGTTCCTCCAAAGCCACAACATGTTTCTGTTTCATCCATTTCGATTAACTCAAGCCCTTTTACATTTCGTAATAAATTTCTAGGACCTTCTTTTATTTTACATTCACGTAAGGCCGCACAACTATCATGGTAAGTAGCTTTAACATTCAACTGTGCGCCAAAATTTTCAATTTTCAAGATGTTTGTCAGAAATTCCGTAAACTCAAATATTTTTCCTGAAAGATTTTTTACTAAATTATGTTGCGAAGAATTTTCAAATAAGCCAGAATAATAATTTCTAACAAACCCAACACATGAAGCGGACGGTGCGACTATATAATCTGCGGCGTCAAAATCTTTAATAAACTTAGATGCGACACTTTTTGCCTCATCCCAAAAACCAGCGTTGAAGGCTGGCTGTCCGCAGCACGTTTGATTAGTGTTGTAACTAACATCGCAGCAGGCCTTTTCAAGAACTTTTACCATATTAAACGCAGTTTCGGGATACAACTGGTCAACAAAACATGGTATAAACAATTGAACTTTCATGCAGAAAATGTGAAATTTTTATTGTATAAATATCCTAGTTAGAATATTTTAATGTAATCATTTTTAAAGCCGTTAGCGCTGCTTCTTCCCCTTTGTTTCCGTGAACACCCCCGGTTCTTTCGTCGGCTTGTTGTTGATTATCTACCGTAAGAATTCCAAAAATTGTGGGCACAGGGAGAGTGAGATTTAACTGCAATATTCCATTTGTTATTGCCTTACAGACGTAATCAAAATGGGGAGTTCCGCCACGTAAAACGCAACCAAGCGCGATAAATGCCTGTGGTTTTTCAAATTTATTATTATATGTATCCCAGAAATTTTTAATGGTAAACGGAAGTTCAAATGCACCGGGAACTGCAATCACTTTATAATTTTTCATTCCATATTCGTCAAGGACTTTTCTACAACCATCCAGCAATTTATTTACAATTTCAGGATTCCACTGAGTATGCACAATAACGATACAGGCATCCTTCGGAAGAATGCCTGTATCAATATTATAAAGATTTTGGTTGACTATTGCCATTTATTCGTATCTAATTTATTCTGAGAATTGTCCAAGTTTCGCAAGATACCTGTCAGCGTCTGCAGCTTTTTCCGTAAGAGGGTATTCAGTCTTTATCTTTTTGAAAAGATCAATTGCTTCCTTTTGGTTTCCGACAGACTGGGCAAATAAAGCAGCCCTAAAAAGAAATTCCGATGATGTATAAGTATCTTTTTCATTTACACCAGCCGCCTTTTTATAATAATCCAAAGCGTCATCATTTTTATTTAACTCAGCGCTGGCGTCGCCCATCATTCCCAGGGCGCGGCTTTTGATTTGGTCTGCTCCGTTAGCGTCAAAGTCTTTCAGGTATTTGATTGATTTTGCAAACTGGCCTAATTGCAGATAACAAGCTCCCGCGTAATATTCACACAAATTAGCAGCGGGCGATCCTGAATATTCATTGATAATTCTTAAAGCTCCAGGATTGCGTCCATCACCATTTAATACTTTGGTAGCCAACAAAATTTTAGAGGAATCAGTTGCACCCGTAAATTCAGAAAGATATTGCTGAGTAACAAACACTATTTTATCAGCTTTTTCCTGTGCAGGAACTTTAAACATATATTTATAAACCATCCAGCCAATAAATACTATAATTATTGCGGAGCCAATATAAGAGATTGGTTTATTATATTCGGCCCAAAAATCCCGGGCTTTTTCTACTACATCAACTTCCTGATGTTGTGGTTTTTTCGCAGCCATTCTATTTTTATAATTTTGTAAATCTGATAACTAATATTTCAATGATGATCTAATCCATAATAAATGGATAATCATCTTCTGCATATACATCTTTCAAAACTTCATCGTCATCCGGATAAGGGCTTTCGTCAGCAAATTTGACTGCTTCAGCTACTTCATCTTTAACGCGACCGTTTATTTTTTCAATTTCTTCTTCGCTTACGCCAAACTGCTCTTTCAACTTACTCAAAGTCGTTTCTATCGGATCCTGAAGTTTGTATTCCTCCATTTCTTCTTTAGTCCGGTATTTTGCGGGATCGCTCATGCTATGACCTTTATAGCGGTAAGTTTTTACCTCCAACAAAGTGGGGCCACCTTTTTCGCGTGCTCTTTTTACGGCTCTCGCTACCGCGTCATGAACCGTTTCTGGAACCATTCCATCTACCTGGTCGCCGGGCATTTCATAAGCATCTGCCAATTTATAAATATCAAGCACATTAGAAGTTCGCGCAACAGAAGTACCCATCGCATAATTATTATTTTCGCAAATAAAAACCACCGGCAGCTTCCAGAGCATTGCAAGATTAAAAGTTTCATGCAGAATTCCCTGGCGTGCAGCTCCGTCGCCAAAGAAGCAAAGAACCACATTATCAGTATCCTTATATTTTTCAGCAAATGCAAGGCCTGCGCCAGTTCCAATCTGGGCGCCAACTATTCCATGACCGCCAAAAAATTTATGATTCACACCGAAAAAGTGCATACTGCCACCTTTTCCTTTACTACAACCTGTAGCTTTTGCGTACAATTCTGCCATGCATTCTTTCGCAGGAACTCCTTTGGCGATTGCCAATCCGTGGTCGCGGTAAGCTGTAATAAAAATGTCATCAGGTGTAGTCGCCGTCATGCAACCTGCCGCGATTGCTTCCTGTCCTATATATAAATGGCAAAAGCCCCGTATCTTCTGCATTCCATACATCTGGCCTGCTTTTTCTTCAAAGCGGCGAATAAGAAGCATGAGCTCGTACCAATATAAATAAGTTTCTTTAGAAAACTTTGTAGCCAAGATTTTTAAATTTTAGGTCGCAAAGATAATGGAAAACAAAATAAATTTTCGTGAAAAATACATGCCGTAACAATCGTATTAAACCAACCTTACTATTTTATACTGATTTGTCATTTCAGTAGAATTAAAAAAACGTTTTGGCAGTAAAAGAAGAAATAATGCAAGTTTTTATTTTCAGGGAAATACTCGTCTGTTTTTTTACAGTAATCCAACAATTATGAAGGATTTCTGTTTCGCTTTTTTATTATTTTTGTATACTAAAAGATGTGTCGCGCAGCTTTCATATCCTCGTCATTTTTTGCGGTAATAAACCTTAACTCGCCAGATGCACATTCGGGCAGAAATAAATGAAATTTTTATTCTGTGAAATGAAACAATTTGATACCACTTCTTTAGAATTACCCCAAATTGATAAAACAAAAAAACCGGCATTTCCACCGGTTTTAATCAGAATTTTATTTTTTTAATTTTTATTTGCTTGCTTCAGCAATTTGTTTTTCTCCTATGATTTTTTCTAATGCTTTCACAGTTTCATCGATATATAAATCATTACCAATAGATTTTAAAAACTGATGCTGCATTGTAATTTTAGATGTATCACCTGCCATCGCCAGCGAATCTGTAACTAAAGTTTTTGGATCCAAATTTACCGGCGATTTTGAGTAAGCGTCTAATTTTTTAGCCGCTTCTTCAATGTTTTTCTGCATTTGTTTGTACTTCACAATATTTAAAGGAGTTTCTTCATCTCTATATTTATCCAAAAGGCTTACCTGTTCCTTTATTCCCTTAAAATCCACATTTTTATTAATTGCTGCGTTGACACTTGCAATAGCCGGCGCGTAACTATAGCCCGGGTTCCAGGTTGTATAATCGGCCTTCGGAATCTGATCCCATGCTAAAGCATCAGGATTGTCTTTTTCACGCAACTTAGCATTTTCCAACCTGTCAGGAATAAGAATATCCGGAGTAACACCTTTCAATTGAGTGGCGCCACCATTGATTCTGTAAAATTTCCTGAAGGTTAGTTTTACATCTCCTAATCCTTCGGAAGTGTGAGAAAAAAATGGATTTTCTGATTGAGGATCTAGAGAAATGCTTCTTTGTACAGTTCCTTTACCATAAGTAGAACTTCCAATTATGATGCCCCGGTGATAATCCTGTATCGCTGCGGCAAAAATCTCTGACGCGGATGCACTTAGCTCATCAACCATCACTGCTAAGGGACCACTATACAAAACTTCTTTTTCGTTATCTGATAAAACACTTGCCGCGCCTTCGCGGCCTTTTACTTGTACCACAGGGCCACCTTTTATAAATAATCCAACCATGTCAACTACGTCTGATAAAGATCCGCCTCCGTTTCCCCTAAGATCTATTACAATTCCTTCTACATGAGCCGCTTTAAGTTTTTCCACTTCTTTAGCAACATCAGTAGAAGACCTTCTTCCTGATGGATCATCAAAGTTTGCATAAAACTCAGATAAATAAATATACCCGATTTTGTGTCCGTTATTATTTAGCACCGCGCTTCTGGCAAACGTTGCATCCAATGAAATTTTATCCCTGGCAATTGATACTACCTTAATAGAACCGTCTGCCTTTTTCAACGTTAGTTTTACTATTGAGCCTCTCGTTTCTCCTCGAATCAATTTAACCGCATCAGTAACGGAGTATCCGGTAACATCCACCGGTGTTCCATCGCCCTGGGCAACTTTTATAATCTCGTCTCCAGGCGTTATTTGCCCTGTTTTCCAGGCTGGCATCCCTGTAATAAGATCACCTATTAATATCTTTCCATCCTTTGGCACCAACTGCGCACCTATTCCGTAAAAAGTACCGCTCAACATTTCATCAAAACTCCTTTTATCAACTGGTGCAAAGTAAGTAGTGTGCGGGTCCATGCTACTGGTAATGTCATTTACAAAAGTGCTGAATAATTCATCAGTAGAATTATGGTTTTTTAATGTTTCAAAATATCGATCCATCTGGCGGGATACAATGGCGATGGCTTCGCGTTGCAAAGTTGAGTCAGGCTTAAATGTTGAATCTTTGCTGGAATCTCTTGCATTTTGAAGGTCGACATATCGCCCCAAAACCAGGTATTTCAAACGCTTTCTTCCATAGACATTTCTTTCTTCAATAGTTGACGGATACTTTCTTTTATCGCCATCTGTTTGCAGATATTCATCTTTGTTAAAATCAAAAGGATGCTTTAACATTTCGGTGTAAGAAGCCGCTACTTCAGCAATTCTTTTGAGATAAACATTGCTTACTGCATAAAATGACTCAAGCGGCGCACCATGAATTTCATCGTCTATCCTGTCTTTATATTTTTTAAATCCATCAATATCCGACTGCAGAAAAATATATTTATCAGGATCCAGATCATCTTCATATTTTTTAAGAACTTCTTCAGAAAATTTATCATCTATTTTCTTCGGGTTATAATGCCCCTGTTCTAAAACAATGCCCACATTTTGCAGTATTTTTTCATATTTGGTTTTCGGGTCGTTCGAATCACTTCTGCCCATCACCCCATATCCTATAAACACGCCAGCTAAGATCAATATAAGAAGTAGGGGTATAAATTTTTTGCTCATAATAAAACTGATTATTGGTTTCATACGTAAAAGTAACAAAGATTAAAATTGCACTTTAAAATTAACTGATTGAATTAACAAAGGTTTTTGCAAAAGTACAGACGGTTTTAAATCCAGTATTGTTGTGATGATATAAACATAAAAACCCCACTTTCTAGTGGGATTTTTTGGGTGGATGATGGGGCTCGAACCCACGACCCTCAGAATCACAATCTGATGCTCTAACCAACTGAGCTACAACCACCGTTTTTAAGGACAGCGAAATTAAAGTAAAAATTCAATGTAAAAAAAAGAAGGTCGGTTAATTAATCCCTTTTGTTTTCATTTATTCAGAATGGCTTTATTTTGAAGCAACGGAGTGTCATTAGTTTTCAACCCATACTTTCAATCCTTCCGATACATATTTTTTTACATTCACGTCTGTTGTAATCATTGAATAGTCATTTTGTATTGCCTGCCATATAAGCATTCGGTCAAACGGATCTTTATGATACGTTGCTTTTAAATTGTGATAGGTACTGCTATCTTTTGCTGAAAGCTTAGTTATTGTAAATCCCGTTTTAAGACAAGCATCAGGCAAGTCTTCTGGCACAAAGCCCGTAATTTCTAATTTCCCCAGGGAATATTTTAGGGAAACTTCCCAGAAACTGACAGCGCTTACCATAATTTTATTTTCGGGATTGGAAATAGTTTCTTTTGCTTTTACTGATAATTTTTTTGAATCAGTAATCGACCAAAGCATATAATGGGTATCAAGAAGGTAAATCATAAGCCTATAAATTCCTCTCCTGTCATTTTAAAATCTTTATGAAATTTGACCTTGGCTTTTCTATTCCACATGCCAAGTTTTCTTCGGGACTTATCAGAAGTTGGGGGCACAAGCTTTGCAACAATTTTTTTTCTTTTCCCAAATAAAATAGCGAATTCTTCCCCTGACTCCACTTTTTTCAGCACATCAGAAAAATTAGCCTTTAATTTCCCCACATTTATTGATTGCATAACAAAAAACTTTACACCAAAAATAGGTTTTTCGTGACAAGTTGACAAATAAATCTCAGCATCATCAAAAGGTATTTGCAAGAAAGATATTTAGAAATTAAGCCTTTAAAAATCTACTGTTTTCCTATTTTAATTTAAAATCAAAATAAAAAAAGACGGTATTTATTGCTTTACTATAAACCTAATCCTTTTTTGTATCCTTAAAAACATCGTCAACTATATTCACCGGCTTCTTTCTTGTTTGCAACGCCTTATTAATTCTGTCTTCAAGTATTTGCGTAGAATCACCGATATCTTTTATAATGAGTAAATCAGGATTTTGAAATGAAAAAACAGAATTAAGTTTATTTACTGACTCGTTTGTCAGGTCATTGAACAATAAGACAATATCGTATTGCCTTTGGTGAAACAGTTTGATAGCCGTTTCGTCATCTACTGTGGCTGAGCTTTCCCAACCAGGATTTTCGTTGATGAACCTGGATAATTTTTGTAGCAAAACCGGATCGCAGCCAATGCTTAAAATTTGTATTTTTTCCATAATAATTTTCTTTAAATAAAAATAATATTTTCAAATTAATCAACTCTATTAAAATTCCATTGGAACTTCCATTAGTAAAAATTCCGCGTCGCTATCAGCTTTAATATTTACTTTATACGTTTCCCAAATTCCAAATCCATCGCGCGTGTTCAGTTGCTGATTGTCCACTGTTATCTCTCCTTTCAAAACGAAAATATATAATCCATTTCCGTGTTTCTTGAAATTATATTCGGAACTAAAATCTTTATCGAATTTACCTAAATGAAACCGCATTTTGATAAATCCAAACTCCGTCGTCATCCTGATTAGGCGAAAGTATTTGTTGCAATTTATTATGCCGGTCGTTTTCATTCAAAGAAACCTGGTCGTACCGCGGAGTTACATTTTTTTTGTTGGGGGAAATCCAAATCTGTAAAAATTTTACGGGTACATCTTTATTTTTATTGTATTCGCTATGCTGAATGCCGGTGCCGGCGCTCATTACCTGTATGTCGCCTTGTTTGATAACAGTGGTATTCCCCATGCTGTCTTTATGTTCCAAATCGCCTTGCAAAGGAATGGAAATGATTTCCATATTATCATGAGGATGCTTTCCGAATCCCATGCCGCTACTTACCGTATCATCATTTAAAACGCGCAAAGCGCCAAAATGAACTCTTTCAGTATTATTATAGTTTGCAAAACTAAAACTATGATAACTGTTTAGCCAACCATGGTCGGCGTGTCCGCGGGTATTTGCTTTGTGAAGAATTGTTTTTGCCATTATTTGTTTGCCTGTCTACCGGCAGGTAGGTTTACTGGTTACTAATTTTTTTTATTAAACAAAGTTCACTCAATAATAATTTTTTACAATGATGTAGGATAATAATAACTGTTGATATAGATTAAGAGAAACTTCATCACGATTGATTCTACAGTTTTAAAATTTTTATCGACTCTGAAAAAATTTCTGTTACTTTTATTTCTGTATGAATTTTCTTTCCAAAATCTTATTTAAAAATGAAAAAAGTTTTATTCTTTCTGATTTCGATTATTTTTCTATATCAATTCGTTAATGCCCAAAATGCAAATCCCTATTTTGCTTCTTATCCTACCCTCTCGCCGGATGGGAAAACTCTAATTTACAGCTATGATGGCGATCTTTGGAAAGCATCGGCAGAAGGAATATCAACGCGAATTACAGCCCAGCAAGGGATTGCAACAAATCCAAAAGTTTCTCCTGACGGGAAATGGCTTGCATTCAGCAATTCGCAATTTGGCAATTATGATATTTACCTGATGCCACTTAACGGTGGGGTAATGAAGCGCTTAACTTTTAACAGCGGCAATGATAATGTGGAATCATGGTCGTGGAACAATCAGTTTATTTATTTTACTTCCAACCGGTTTGACCGCATGTCAACCTACAAAGTAAGTATCAATGGCGGAACGCCAACGCGGGTATTCAGTGATAATAATTTTGATTACACTCACGATGCTTTTGAAGATCCTGTTACCGGCGAAATATTTTTTGATAATACTTTTGAGAGCTCATTCTTCGCAAACAGGATTGGTTATAAAGGCCCTTTTAACCCGGACATAAAATCTTACAATCCTGTAACGGGCAAGTATAAGCGCTATACCGATTGGATTGGAAAAGACATGTGGGCAAGTGTTGACAAAAAGGGAAATATTTATTTTGTTTCGGATGAAGCAAACGGTCAATATAATTTATATACTTTTCTAAATGGTAAAAAAACCCAGCTTACTGATTTTAAAACTTCCATAATGCATCCCTTTGTAGATGCGGCCGGAGACAATATTGTTTTTGAAAAGGATTTTCAATTATTTAATTACAATATCGCCTCAAAAAAGTCCTCAAAGATTCCTTTGGATGTTTATAAAAACAATACTTTATCAAGTCTTCAAAATTTAAATGTTAATGGAAAAATTAGTGAGTTTGATGTGTCAGGAGATGGACAGAAACTGGCATTCGTATCGCGTGGAAAATTATTTGTTTCTGATGATAAAGGAAAATTTATCCGCGAAATCAAGACTCAGGAAAAGGAAAGAGTTATAGATGTCTTTTGGTTAAAAGACAATACTACATTATTAATTGGACAAACCAATAAAGGTTTTGAAAATCTTTTTACCATTAATGCCGAAACGGGTGAGCAGGAAAAACAAATTACTGATGAAGCTAAAACCGACCGCAGTCTTACGTTTAACAGCGACAAATCCAAAGCGGTTTATCTTTCAGGCACTGATGAAGTGCGTATTCTGGATTTAGAAAGCATGAAAAGTTCCCTCGTTGCAAAAGATGAAATCTGGGGCATAGAAAACTCAACTCCCTATTTTTCTCCTGACGATAAATACATAATGTACACGGCGCATCGCAATTTTGAACAGGATATTTTCCTTTACCGAATAGCAGACGAAGAAATTTTCAATATCACTAACACAGGTGTTTCCGAAACAAATCCATTCTGGTCGCCGGATGGTAAATACATTTATTTTATTTCTGACAGAACGCATCCTTCTTATCCGAATGGCGCGCAAAATGAAAAAATGTATAGCATGCCTTTGGAAAAAATTTCAGAGCCATATCGTTCAGACAGGTTTGATTCTTTGTTTGTAAAAAAGGAAACTGAACCTGAAAAAATTGATACATCCAAAAAAGAAAATAAAAAAGAGAAAATAAAACTATTGAAAGAAAAGAAGGAATCTGAAACGGCTAAAACCACAGCGCCGCCAAAGCCGGAAATAAAAATTGACTTCAGGGATATGATGGACAGAATAGAACAAATAGGTCCCGAATTTGGCGATCAGTCCGATTTATTCGCGATAAAAGATAAAGACAAAACTTACCTATTTTTTATTTCCAATCATGAAAACGGAAAACCTTCTTTATGGAAACTAACTTTTGAACCATTTGAAAAAACCAAAACTGAAAACGTAAAAGACGCTGATGGTAACGGCCTTGACATCAAAGGCTATAAAGACCACTATTATTTGCTTAGCAAAGGAAATATCAGCAAACTGGAAGTGGATAAAAATTCCATTGATAAAGTGGATATTAATTTTCCATTTACGATTAACATGAATGATGAATTTAACCAGATGTTTTATGAAGCCTGGGCAGACTTGCAGGAAAATTATTACAACGCCAATTTTAATGGCGTAGATTGGAAAGCCATTCGCGACCGCTATGCCAGCTATTTACCACAATTGCAAACACGAAATGATTTCCGGGTTTTATTAAACAACATGATGGGGGAATTGAATTCTTCCCATTATGGATTTTCCACTGCCGGAGAAGATGAAAAAACATTTTATAAAACGATAACAGCAGAGCCAGGCATAATTTTCAACAATGATCATCCTTATATGGTTGACCATGTTATTAAAGATGGATGCGCAGATGCGTCAGATTCCAAAATAGAAAAGGGAGATGAACTGATAAGTGTGGATGGAGTAAAAACGGATCCATCACAAAATCGTGAATACTATTTTATGCGTTCTGAAAAACCGGATGAAATGGTTTTAGAGTTTAAACGCGGACCTAAAGATTTTAAAGTGAAAATTCATCCTTCGACTAATACTGAAATGCAACGCCACTTGTACGATGAATGGATAGATAATAATCGCCGTTTGGTAGATAAATTGAGCAATAACCAAATTGGTTATGTGTATATGAAAGACATGAGTGCAGATGCCATGAAAGATTTTGAATTAAAAATGGTTTCAGATTCTATCAATCAAAGAAAGGCGCTGATACTGGATTTAAGGTATAACACAGGTGGAAATGTACATGATAAAGTACTCCAGTTTTTATCACAGCGGCCTTACCTGCAGTGGAAATACCGCGATGGGAAAATAAGCCCACAACCGGATTTTGCCCCTGCCGCCAAACCAATTATTTTATTAGTCAATGAACAAACATTAAGCGATGGAGAAATGACTGCTGCTGGTTTTAAACAATTGCAGTTGGGGAAAATTGTTGGAACGGACACTTATCATTGGATAATTTTCACCAGCGCAAAGTCACTGGTAGATGGCTCCTCAGTAAGATTGCCCTCATGGGGTTGTTATACTTTGGATGGAAAAAACCTGGAACACACAGGAGTTACGCCAGATATTTATGTAAAAAATACTTTTTTAGACAGATTAAATGATAAAGATCCTCAAATAGAAAAAGCAGTGGAAGAAATAATGAAGGAACTCAAATAAAAAGCATGTAAAAAAGCTGAAATTAATAATTCACGAAATTTTCATGACGGAAAAATGTTTAAGCAGGGAGAAGTAACAGTGATGCTTAAACGAAATAGTAAATAAACAAAAAACCCGAATTTCTATTTTACAATTTCTTAAAATCTGTCCACTTTAAAAGCGCTGATATCAATCGGAGTACTTCTCTTTTCTATAAGATCGCTGATAATTTGTCCGGCAGCCGCGCCTTCGGAAATACCTAGCATTGCATTTCCCCCGGAGATTAAAAGGTTATCGAAAGCCCCGGATTTGCCGATATAAGGCAATCCATCAGGCGACACCGGGCGAAGGCCTGTCCAGATTTTATCTTGTGGAGGAAAATCAATTTTCAAACCTGGATAAAATTTCTTTACCGAGTTATAAATTCCTTCCATTCTTTTAATCAAAACCTTATCATTATTACCACTGAATTCCATGGTACCTCCTATGCGCAGTAAATGCTTCCATGGAGTGACTGCACATCGCCCATCCACCAATATGGCGGGATAACGAATGTTTTTTTCTACATAATCATAGGTGTAACTATATCCTTTACCACCTTCTATTAATAAATTAACACCAGCCTTTTTTGCCAGTTCGGGTAACCAACTTCCACCGCATAGAATAATTTTATCTCCGCTAAAATTTCCTCTGTCAGTTATAACTTCTTCGATTTTTTGGTGATCTTTTCTAAATCCTTCAACAGTTGTGTTTAACTGAAACCGAACTCCATTATTTTCCAAATATTGTTTTAATGCCACCATAAACTTCCCGGGATGAATATGCGCATCGTCTTTAAACAAAACAGCTCCATAAATATCCAACTCAACGTCCGGTTCCATTTTTTGTAATTCGTCACGATTCAGAACTTGTGTTTCCAAACTGAATTTCTTCGCCGCGTCCGCTAATTTTATTTCATCTTCAAAAGCTTTTTGGGAATGGCACATCATCATGCATCCCACTTCCTCCATTTCAAACACATCGCCGATATCATCTCTTATTTCATTCATCAGTCGTCGGCTCAGGTTGAGTAATTCGCTTAAATGAGGCGCGTTTTTTTCTACTGTTTTTTGATTACTATTTTGGTAAAATTTGAACGCCCACTGCATAAAAGGCAAATTCAGCCTGGGTTTAATATAAAAAGGACTCGTGCTTTTCAACATGTATTTTAATCCTTCTGCAATAACTCCCGGAGAAGCAAGCGGAACGAAATGACTGGGGGACAAAAAGCCCATATTGCCAAAAGAACAGCTATTAGAAATATCACCACGATCAATAACCGTAATCTCAAAAGTGCTTTTCTTTTGTAAAAAATAAGCCGCGCAAAGTCCATTGACGCCGCCTCCAACGATGACTATTTTTTCCATAAATATTTATTCATTTTTCTAAAATCATTCACAAAGTTACCTGGTTTGCCAGCAAGTCCTCAAACACGTCTCTCTTCCTTATCAATTCAGCCTTCCCATTTTTAACCATTACTTCAGCGGGTTTCAGACGTGAGTTAAAATTAGATGACATCTCAAATCCGTAAGCGCCGGCATTATAAAAAACCAGGTAATCTCCTTCTTTAATTGCATTAATTTTCCTGTCAGTTGCAAAAGTATCCGTTTCGCAAATGTTGCCAACTACCGTATAAATTTTCTCTTCGCCATTTTTATTGCTCAGGTTTTCGATGCGGTGATAAGAATCGTAAAACATGGGCCTTATCAGATGGTTAAACCCACTATTTAATCCTGCAAATATTGTAGACCCAGATTCTTGTAAAACATTTACTTTAGTAATAAAATACCCAGCTTCACTCACTAAAAATTTTCCTGGCTCAAACCAAATTTGTAAAGGTTGTCGAGTGGAATCGGAGTGGAATGCAAATGCTTCTTTTACTTTCTGAGCCAGAAGCTTTATATCTGTTTCAGTATCACCCTCTCTATAAGGAACTTTAAAACCTCCACCCAAATCAACAAATTCCAACTCTTTAAAATAAGGCACAATTTCAAACAATTTTTCAATTCCTTTTACAAAGACATCCACATCCTTAATTTCACTGCCGGTATGAATGTGTAATCCGCGAATAAAAAGATCATTTTGATTAACACAATCCAAAACATTTTGAAACTGATCTACCGGAATTCCGAATTTACTTTTATCATGTCCTGTAGAGATTTTTAAATTGCCTCCTGCCAGAATGTTTGGACGCAGTCGAATGCCGACAGGGTAAGAATGCCCAAAAAAATTTCCAAATTTTTCAAGATTGGAAAGGCTGTCAATATTAATATGGACACCCAAAATTTTTGCTTCTTCAATCTCTTCGAAAGCTATTCCATTGGAAGTATACAATACGTTTTCAGGAACAAAACCAGCGTATAAAGCAAGTTTTACTTCATTAACAGAGCTACAGTCTACTTTGGCTCCCAGCAATTTTACGTAGTTGAGAACATGTATATTCGTGAGCGCTTTGCATGCGTAAAATATCTCCACATTTTGATGCGTAAAAGCATTTTTTAGTTTTTGATATTGTTCAGCAATTTTCTCAGCGTGATAAACATAAACAGGTGTTCCGAACTCATCAGCAATCGAAGTGAGTTGGCTATAAGATAAATGTCCGGACATTATTTGGTTAAAATTATTATACTTGAATTTTCAGAAAATATTTGAAGCGGTTAAATTAAAAGAAAATTATTATAATTGATGATTTTTTACAGAAAAATTATTATGATTTTCGTCATAAATTTCAAGTGATAATTACATCTTCTCCATTTTCCGGATTGTCTATTTTTCCACTCTCCACTTCAAGCTTTCCTTCTCTTTCTATTTTAGTTGCTTTAATAATTTCCTGGTTCAGAATCTCTTTTATTTTGGGAAGATCGTCAGCCGAATTAATTCCGAAATAATCCATAAAATTTTTAGAAGTAGCATACAACAACGGTTTCCCCACTGCATCTTCTTTTCTACCCGAAATAATAATTAATTCCTTTTCTAATAATTTCTGAACTGCGTAATCACAGTTAACTCCGCGTATCAACTCTATTTCCGACTTGGTTACCGGTTGCTTATATGCAACGATAGAAAGGGTTTCTATCGAAGCAGCAGATAGTTTTTTCAGGTATTTATTGCCATTCAATTGAGCGATGGTTTGGTGATATTCCGGCTTTGTAAGAAATTGCCATCCTCCGCCACTTTCTGCCAAACCGAAAGAATAAAACTCTGCGTCATATTTTTCACGTATCGCATTAACAGCAGCTTCTACCTGGTTTTCTGTAGCGCGGTCATCAATAAACCCCATCGCGCTGTTGAGCAATTCCACAAGTTCCGGAAGCGGCAATGGTTTGTCACTTGCAAATGTAAGCGCTTCGATATGTGGGATGATCAATGATAATTCCATAAACTTTCTATGTAACCGGGTAAGTGGTCATTTGTACCTACCACAAAATCTCTGATTCAAGACTTATCCCTGCAACGCGGCTGCTCCGCTTACAATTTCTGTAAGTTCAGTAGTGATGGCTGCTTGCCTTGCGCGGTTGTAACTTATCTTCAACGATTTCAAAAGTTCCTGCGCATTATCTGTAGCCTTATCCATTGCAGTCATTCGCGCACCATGCTCGCTTGCATTGGCATCCAAAATTGCTTTGTACAATTGAGTGTTCAATATTTTAGGCATCAATTCCTGCAAAAGCACCTCTTTCCCTGGTTCAAAAATAAAATCAGCTTTCGTATTTCCCTTCTTTGGTTCAGATTTTTTTACCGGTAGAAATGGTTCAGCAATGAATTTTTGAGTAGCCGCATTTTTAAATTCACTGTACACTAAATCTACTGCGTCCACTTCTCCTTTTGAAAAAGCATCCAAAGCATATTTGGCAGCTGCAACGACATTTTCGAAAGAAAGTCCTGAAAAAATATTCCAGTATCGATCGATTACTTTGTATTTATTTTTTAGAAAATGTTCATATCCGCGTTTGCCCAGCGGAAGTATTTCTACATTTCCTTTTGCAAACTGCGTTGCGTATTTTTCTTTAATATCAAACTTGGTTAATTTAATTAAATTACTGTTGTAACCGCCACACAATCCCCGGTCGCTGGTAATTACAATAATAAGCACTTTTTCTACGGGCCTTTCTTTAGCAAGCGCTAAATTAATATCTCCATCAGCGTTGCCCACAATATTGCCCAGCATTTCCTGGAGTTTTTGTGCATACGGCCTCATTTGGATAATGGCATCCTGCGCCCGCCTTAGCTTTGCAGCGCTTACCATTTTCATGGCTTTGGTAATTTGCTGGGTACTTTGAACACTTTTGATGCGATTCCTTACTTCTTTTAATGCGCCACTCATTAACTTTTATATTTATGGGCTGCAAAGGTAAGTGAATGATGGAATAAAACCATTTATGGGAGGTAATAAAATGAGAAGATTGCAGCTAAAAATGACCGTAGCTTGGCAGATATTATCCAGATTTTGACTAATAGAAAATAAAAATACTTGTTATTTCCTGGTTTACTATCTAAGGAATTTCATTTTTCAGGAAAAATCGATTTAAAATTAAAAGAAGCATGTAGACTCATTGGGAAATCGTAAAATTTAAGATTTCCTGTCATTTTTTAATAAATTCCAGGCGTCTGAATCGCAAAGCGCTCCAATCCTCATCTATAGAAACGGCTCTTACGGTGTCAAATCCATTTTTTAGCAAATTATCCCAGCCTTTATCGCGGCCAACGTCAACATTATATTTTTTGGAAGTCCTTTTTGGATAAGCAAACCAAACTATTGCATCGTCTTCCAATTTCTTTTGAATAAGAGAAAAGATTTTATCAATTTCCTGCTTTGTTTTTACAAACGACAATGCAAATTGAATCTGCTTAAAGTTTTCAATGTCAGTTTCAAAAGAAGTCTCACTTTTCATGTTGCTTATTTCTTCATTGAATTCTGAAGGAGGATCAAAGATGAAAATTTCTTTTTGAGTCTTGAAATTTAGTTTTTTAAATAAAGGTGTCATAACGATTTTTTAGCTTAAATAAATTCTGTTTGATTTTCCTAAAATAAAGTTCCAAATTTTTTAATAAAAAACCCCGGCTAACTTCATCAGTCTCCGGGATAGATAAACACTAGAACAGTCCACACAACAATGGCTTAAAAAATAATTTTATCAGTAATTAGATATTTGTTTCTAAAAACTTTTAAAAAACTAAACATTAATTAATCAGGTCTGTCACCATCTAAAAAAGTATTGATGGTGCTTATTTCGGCTTTATTATTTTCACCCGATTTAACGGTATAATGGCTGTAGAAGCTCTCTACATCGGCGATGGAATTTTGAAGTTCCATGTTGCGGCGGAGGTAAGCGGGAACAGACTCAAACTCATTGTTAGGATCCGCAGCATTTACATTAAAGGATAAATTCCTAAGTTTAGCAATACGTTCCATAGCCCGGCGCTTTAGTTCTTCTGCTTCGTCCACCATCGGCGGTTCCTCAACAGTCGACATCATGATGGGCATTGTTTGGTGTACTTTCTTTTCCTGTTTTTGCTCCACCGCATCATTAGAATTTTTCTCCACCAGTTTCATTTCTTCCACAGGCTCGTCTTCCCGCTTGAAAATGATCAATGGCGCGGTTTTATCAAGAGTTTCGGATTCAACTTCTGGCTGGTCTTCAGCATAAATATGCATCGGTTTGGCCAGAAAACCGCCTGACGTTGGGGCGGTGCTAGCGTCTTTACTATCTTCTGTTTTTTTAGATTGAGTTAATGGTTCAGGTTTAGTATTTTGGTTAAAATCTGCTTTCGAAAATATTGGATTCGGGTCCGAAGATAATTCGAAACGTACAATATTGTCTGACGAGTTATCAACAGTAATTCTACCGGCACCGCCTGGTATTTTTACGTCATTATTTTCCTCCCCGCCAATAATCTTTGGAGCCAAATCTTTACTGTCATCATCCTCTTTTGAAGAAATAAAATTTACATCCTTTTCTTGTAAAGGCTTTAAACCCGTATCTTCTGGCTTATTTTCTTCCTTAATAAATTCTTTTTTATTTCTGAACGATTCACTTTTTTCATCAAAAAGAAAAAGTGGCTTACTTGGCTTCTTTTTTTCTTCTTCCAGGACTATGACTACTTTTTCATTTTCCTTTTTTACTTCAGCAACCGGCTCTTCCTTCTTGGCAAAAAGAGTCTTATGTTCGAAACCCGTTGCAATAAGTGTAATTCCTATTTTCTTGCCCAAAGAATTGTCATAACCTAAGCCCATTATAACATCAGAATCTTCGCCAGCCTGGCTCAACAAATGGTTTTGAATAATTTCTACTTCATCCATGGTAAATTCCGCGTCGCCTTCTGCAGAGTTAATGTTAATCAGGATCCATTTAGCACCGCGAATATCGTTATCATTCAAGAGTGGTGAATTGAGTGCCTGCTCAATCGCATTTTGGGCTCTGTTTTCACCTTCACATTCCGCACTTCCAAGGATGGCCACACCACCAGACTTCATAACGGTACATACATCCGCGAAATCCACATTGATCTGCCCGGTACTGTTGATTACATCCGTAATACATTTAGCAGCAGTTGCTAACACGTTGTCTGCTTTTGCAAATGCGGCTTTCATGGTAAGATTGCCAAATTGGTGGCGCAACTTATCATTACTAATTACCAAAAGCGTATCGACATGATCTTTTAGTTTATTAATTCCATCTTCTGCCTGTGCGATCCTTTTCTTGCCTTCATAAGCAAATGGAGTGGTTACAATTCCTACGGTTAGAATACCAAGATCCTGGCAGATTTTAGCGATGATCGGAGCTCCACCGGTTCCCGTGCCGCCGCCCATACCGGCCGTTATAAAAGCCATTTTGGTATTTACTTCCAATATCTTTTTTATTTCTTCCAGGCTTTCTTCCGTAGCCTCACGGCCAATTTCAGGATTAGCACCCGCTCCAAGACCTTGTGTTAAGTGAGGCCCAAGCTGAACTTTATTGGGTACTTTACTTGTAAAGATTGCCTGGGCATCCGTATTACAAATAATAAAATTGACACCATCTATGTTCTGGCTGAACATGTGATTAACAGCGTTGCTACCGCCACCGCCTATTCCTATTACTTTTAGGATGGACGATTGTTCTTTTGGCAAATCAAATTGAATCATAGTAAGTTCTATTTTTAGGGTTAGTAATCAGCCCCGGATTTTTGTAGAGAATCCAGGATTTTTTTTTGACTATTGAGTTTTTGTTTATATTCTTTTAAAGAGCTTATAATTCCGAATCTTCTTCATCCTTGAACATTTCTAGCAACCCGTTTTTGCAGGAATCCAAAAAACTTTTTAATGTCTTTCTAGGCCTCACGACATTCTTTCTTTCGTCAATAATTTCATCTTCAATTTCGTCTGTGCATGGCTGTTGCAATCCTTCCGGAATATTCACTTTGGCAAATTGTTGCTCAAACTGTTTGCGTTTATTTTCAAAATCGTTGTATCCTTTTAAAATTAAACCAAGACAAGTGGCATACATCGGCTTTGCCAATTCTTCAATATGACCCGGAGCAAGATGCTCGTTTGGATAACCAATTCTTGCATTTAGACCAGTAACATATTCTGTAAGCTGAATTAAATGTTTCAATTGAGATCCGCCACCGGTAAGAACTACGCCACCGTTTAATAACCTGTTGTCCAACCCTACCTGTTTTAAATGATAAGAAACAAAATCCATTATTTCGCTCATACGGGCCTGGATGATTGCTGCAAGGTTTTTTACACTGATTTCCTTTGCCGCCATTCCACGCAAGCCGGGTATTGTAATAAATGTATTGGCTTTTGCCTCGTCAGTAAGGGCGCTGCCAAACTGAACTTTCATTTGTTCTGCCTGGGTTTTTAAAACGCCGAGACCAGTTTTGATATCGTTGGTAATATTTTCGCCTCCAAAAGGAATGACCGCGGTATGCTTTAAAATTCCCTCGTAAAAAACCGCCAGATCTGTCGTGCCGCCACCAATATCTACAATAGCAACTCCCGCTTCCAGGTCATGCTCGCACATTACAGCGGCTGCAGAGGCGAGTGGTTGAAGCACTAGATCTTTAATTTGTAATCCCGCTTTTTCCACGCTGCGATTTATATTTCTTATTGCATTTTTATCACCCGTAATAATATGAAAATTAGCTCCAATCTTTACACCACTATATCCGATAGGATCGGGAATATTCTGGAAATTATCTACTGTGAATTCCTGCGGAATCACATCAATAATTTGATCCCCCGCGGGGATATAAGTTTTGTACTGATCATTCACTAACTGATCCACTTCCGACTGCATAATCTCTTCTTCTGTGTTTTTTCTTACAATGTCTCCGCGGGTTTGCAAGCTTTTAATATGATGGCCTGCAATACCAACATATACTTCACTAATCGGCAAATTAGGATTACTGGCATAACAGTTTTCCAGGGCTGTTTGAATGGCTTTAATAGTCTGATCAATATTCAACACCATTCCGTGTTGTACACCGTTGCTATTCGCACGTCCAAAGCCAAGAATTTCCAGTTTGCCGAATTCGTTTTTTCTTCCGGCAATGGCGGCGATTTTGGTAGTACCAATGTCGAGGCCAACGATAATAGGTTGTTCGTTATTCATGATTGTTTGTTTTTTATCCTTCATTTATCAGGACGTGTGTTGAACTTGGTTTTTTATTTTTTAATTTTTTCATTTTTAATAATCACTCTTCGGCGCCATAACCGCTTTGGGTTCCCGTTTTATTTCTGATTTTGCGTTTTTTGCGTCCGCTTTCTTTACCGCGGGGTCAGGATTTGGTTTTTCATTTGATAATGAATGATTGGTTACTTTCTGCTTTCCGGTACCCGATTGGTTTTTTGAATTGATTTTATTTCGATTATTTGTTTCAGGTATTGTGTTATCTGAAACAGGAGATTCAATTATTTTATCGTCGTTATCTGGCGGCTGAGGAAGTTGAATCTGAGTAGAATCGTTTGCATTTTTTTCAGCTTCAGCGATAATCGATTTCATGATTTCAACTGTTTTTAAAGAATCAGATTTTATTTCAGCCGCATCTCTAATCACGCCTACAACCTGGTTTTTATATTGAATATCCAAAACTGAATATTTATTCCAGCCAACATTTGTTTCTACCTGTTTATAAAAAGCAAGTAGCTTATTGAATTTCTGATCGCAATCCTGCGCATCTCCAAAATGGATTAACTGGTTTCCTAATTTTGGAATCAATTCAAAAGTTCCCCCGTTTAAAATATCAACCTGGTCTATTTGCGCCATCCAAAAAGGATGGCTATCAATATATTCACTTATTATTTTTATCTCAGACAATAAAGCACTGTCCTGCTTCCCTAAAACACGCACATCTGTTGGGAAACTGGTAAACACCGGAAGCCGTGCAGAAAACTTATCACTTAGCGGCAATTTTGTCAAAGAACTATCCATGTAAAATGATGCGCCCGAAACCGTAAATATTCTTGCTATCGGTTCCCGTTCTATTACTTTAACCTGCAGCACTTTATTATTATCAAAAAACAATTCAGCTTTTTCTATCCAATCATTTTTAACCAGGCTATTTTCCATTGCTGTCAAATCAATAGCATTCACAGATGACTTTTCCAGTTTTTTACCATTTACTTTTTCCAGGATAGTCAACACCTCTTTTTTATTGACAAAATAATTATTGTGACTCCCTGTAATTTTTATATCAACACCTGTAATTTGTTCGGTATTTTTTTTTGTCATAGCAGCTACCAAAAGCACAACGATCCCTGAAGCCAGTATAATCCATACTGAAACTGCAAGAATTTTTCTAATTGTGTATTTTTTATTTTCTGCCATTTTTTAAAAAGAATTCAATAATATATTTCTGATCGGTTCTATTAATTTACTTATGTCTCCCGCGCCTGCCGTTACTAATACATCACCAAAATTATCTTCGTGCACCAGCTTTAAATAATCTCCTTCCAGGTATTTTATTAGTTCTTCTTTTGAAACTACTGCTGCGTTTTTCTTTTCCATCTGGTTTAAAATCAGCTCACTTGTAACTCCTTCCATAGGTAATTCCCGTGCCGGGTAAATCGGAAGAAGTAAAACTCTGTCAGCTAAATCAAGGCTTTCAGCAAATTCTTTTGCAAAATCCTTCGTCCTTGAAAAAAGATGAGGCTGAAAAATAACCGTACATTTTTTAAAACTAAATAAGCTTTTTACACTTCGTATTAAAGCGCCCAGTTCTGCGGGATGATGAGCATAATCATCAATAAACACCACGTTATTCTTCAGTTTTATTGCTTCATCAACCGGAATAATATATTCAAATCTTCTTTTAACGCCCTTAAATGTGCCAACCGCATTTTTAATTTTCAGAGGGCTAATCTCCAAGTACACAGCAATAGCTATTGCCACCACCACATTTTCCACATTGTGCATACCACCCATGTTCAACTTCACATCATTAAGTTCCCATTTCTTTGCCTTTACATCACATACATAACCGCCGTCACGCATCGTAATATTCGAAGCATACACATCTGCCATATCATTTTGCAGACTATAACGTTGATGGTTAAACGCAGTAAAATCTTTTTCAGGCAAACCGTATTTGGTAAATAAAACTCCACCCGGTTTTAATTGATTGGCAAACTCCACAAATGCGTCTTCCATATTTTCTTTCGTTCCGTAAATATCCAGATGATCCGCATCCATCGCGGAAATAACTGCCACATCAGGAGACAACTTTAAAAAACTCCTGTCGTATTCGTCTGCCTCAACCACATACACATTATTATCGCTGCTCCAGAAATTGGTATCATAGTTTACTGAAATACCACCCAGGAAAGCATTGCATCCAAATCCGGAATGACGTAAAATATGCGCAACCATAGCGCTTATTGTAGTTTTTCCATGAGTGCCCGCGATGCAAATATTGTAGCTTGACTGGGTTATCTGCTGAAGTACATCGCTCCTTTTCACTAAATCGTAATTATTGCTTTTATAATAATTAAATTCTTTTTGATCTTTAGGAATTGCAGGCGTGTAGACAACCAGATCAGCATTTTTATTCAACAAATTCACATCATCTTCATAATGGATTAACATGCCTTCATTCTCCAATTGTTGACAAAGCGGTGTTCGCGTTTTATCATACCCGCTTACCTGTACTTTTTTGCTAAGGAAATACCTCGCCAATGCGCTCATGCCAATGCCGCCTATTCCTAAAAAATATACCCGTGATATGTTTTTAAAATCTTTCATTCTATTTTTTAAAACTTAATTCTGTTTTTATTTATCTTATTTAAAATTGCTTCGGCAATTACTTCATCCGCATTTCTATTGCCCAGTTTTGAAATATTATCTTTTAATTCCTTC
>JBDTHD010000056.1:0-13223 GCA_039937075.1 Ginsengibacter sp.
GTTCAGGAAAACAGTCTATTGATTTTCAACCGAACCAGGTAAATGTTTTTGAAAATCAGGACATCCAACTTTATCTGCCCGCGCCCACTTTATATGATTCGCTTGCTTTTACGCATTCTGAAAGAGTAGATAACCTTCCAGACAGTTACTCAGGAATACATTCTGTTCTTTCAGGGTTGGTTCCTTCAGAAGATTATTTTACCATCACGCTAAAAGCTAACAAGATTGTTCCGGAATACTTAAAAAATAAAATGCTGATAAAAGAAAGTTGGAAGGGGAAAAATGAGGTAGTAAAGGCTTTGCAAACTGGTAACTCGTATTCGGCAAAATTTAACCTCTTTGGCGATTTTGAACTAATTGCTGATGATAAGCCACCTGTTATTCACGTCGATTTTAATGACAACGCAAACGTTTCAAGTCATAGTACGATTGTTGTAACTCCGATAGACAATAATGATGTCATAAAAAATTTCCGCGCGGAATTGGATGGAAAATGGTTAATGTTTTCTAATGACAAGGGGAAAAAATATATTTATCATTTCGACGAAAAATGCCCGAGAGGAAAACATGAATTAAAAATATCCGTAGAAGACGAAGCGGGGAACAGAACTCAAAATATTTATCATTTCACCCGATAAAAAATTAAAAAATGACAACATTAACTGAAGGCCAAAAAGCGCCCGATTTTAAAGCAAAAGACCAGAATGGAAACGAGGTTTCTTTAAAAGATTTCCGGGGGAAAAAAGTAGTTTTATATTTCTATCCGCAGGATGATACGCCAACCTGCACCATAGAAGCCTGCAATTTGCGTGACAATTATGCTGATTTAAAAAAAGCGGGCTTTGTAGTTTTGGGCGTAAGTCCTGACGATACAAAAAGTCATAAAAAGTTTGAAGAAAAGTATGAGCTTCCTTTTACATTGATAGAAGATCCTGATAAAAAAATTATTGAGAAATACGAAGTTTGGGGCGAGAAGAATATGTATGGCAAAAAATATATGGGCCTTTTCCGAACTACCTTTTTAATAGATGAAAACGGGGTAATTATTAAAATATTTAAAAAGCCAAAATCTAAAATTCACAGTGAAGAAATTTTAAAAGCGGCGTCATAAAATCAAAAACGGATGGAGTTTCTTATCAAAGAAAATTCATGGATAGCGAAACTGGCAGCAAAAAAATTGCAGTCAAAAAATGTGGCGATCGTAATAGGAAAAACGATTCATTTGTACCACGTTTCAAAAGAAGATTTTTTAAAAGATGAAAAATGGGTGAAGCACGAAATGTGCCATATCAACCAATTTAAAAAATATGGTCTTTTTATTTTTATTTTCAAATATTTACAGGAAAGTATGAAAGTTGGATATTACAAAAATAAATTTGAGGCCGAAGCCAGAAATGCAGAAAATGCCTAAAAATCTTGAAAAAGGAAAATACGAATCTGCGTTATTACTTCGTTTACTGGAAATTTTATTTTCCTGATAATCCCTTGAATTCCACTTCATCAAAAAGGAATGTTCGTTCTTCATCATCTTTGGTTATTAATTCGCCCGATGAAGAAACCGCGATGATTTTTGTTTCAAAAAAAGTATCGCCTTTTTTAAGCTTTACCCATTTATTCCGCGCATATAAATACTGGTTGTATTCTTCAAGCATTTTACCAAAGTTTTCGGCTCTTAATTCGTCTGTTCTTTTTAACACAGATTGGTGAAGTTCTCCGGCTAAACTTATCACATCATAATTTTTACCAGTTTCCTTTTTAAGAGATGTAGCTGTAAATTTTTCATTGTCAAAATTTTCCTGGTTAATATTTAAACCAATCCCTATAACTGCCCACTGCCAAATTTGACCTTTAATAAGATTTTCGATTAAAATTCCACCTGCCTTACTGTCACTAATAAAAATATCATTGGGCCATTTTATAAAAAGATTTCCTGAAATATATCTTTCCAGGAAATCAAGACAGCTTAAAGCAGCCGCTACACTCAGCTCAAACTGTCGGGATACAGGCAACCAGTGCATTTGAACAGCAACCGACATCATAATATTCTTGCATTTTTCACTCTCCCACTGTTTGCCGCGCCTTCCCTTTCCAGAGGTTTGTTCACGGGCAAAAAAGGCAATTTTTTCGTCGATTTCACGTCTTTGTATCAGTCCCATGGCATAGTTGTTGGTACTGTCCACGCTGTCAAGAATTTTAATGTTTTCAGAAGAAAAAGACATAAAAAACAGATTAGAAAAGAATTAGTATTTTTGATAAAATAGACACAAAATTTACGTTGAAAGCTGCAATCTAAGAGAATAAATTTATTTTTGCAGATTGCTGAAATAAGCAAGAATAAAATGACCACATTTGAATAATTTAACATTACTGGAAAAAAGGAAGAGACCCATCGTAGCAAGGATTACAAGAAGTAATAAACTTTTCAAGACTATAATCCATGCGATACAAGAAAAAAAAGGAGAAAGAATTGTAAGCCTCGATTTAAAAAAAATCCCTGAAGCCGTTACAGATTTTTTTATTATATGTGAAGCTAATAACCCAATTCAGTTAAAAGCGATAGCTAACTTTGTGGAGGAAGAGGTTAAAAAACAATGTGGGGAGAATCCGTATAAACATGAGGGAAAGCAAGGCGAACAGTGGATTTTGATAGATTATGTAAATGTAGTTGTCCATGTAATGCTTGCTGAAACCAGGAAGTTTTACAAGCTTGAAGAAATGTGGAACGACGCATCTGTAATGGAGCATTAATTTCAAAAACATCATACACAATTTTATACTAACAAAACTTATTCTACGTAAAGAATCAAGATAAAAAAATTGCAGAAGCAATCAGATATGGCTACTGAAGAACAGAAAAAAAAATCATCATTACAAAGAAGATTGAACCCGAATTTGACGCCAGGTAATCCAGATGACGATCCCAAGAAGAAACCACGATTGAGTATTTATTGGGTGTATGGGATCATTTTTGCGGTTATCATCGGCTATAATTTTTTCAAGACTACAGCAGGAACGGGAGCAGAAATTAACGATACAGATTTTTATACAATGCTTAGCAAAGGTTATGTGGACCATATAAAAACGGTAGGGAACAAAAAGTTAGTTAGGATTTTTATTAATCCTCAAAAGCTTGATAGTGCGGGAGCTTATTTTCAAGGAGTTTTTGGACCAAGCTACGATGATGTAAAAAAAATAAAGGATGCGCCGCAGGCGTATTTCGGAATTATTAAAGACGACATTTTTGCCACCCAGTTAAACCAGTGGTATAAAGATCATCCGGATGTAACCCGGGTGCCGGATAAGCCTTCTGATGAGGGTGAACTATTTGGGCAAATAGTGAGTACTTTATTGCCGATTCTTTTGATTGCGCTTGTATTCATCATGATGATGCGTAAAGTGGGTGGAGGAGCTGGAGCTGGCGGCCCAGGCGGAATTTTTAATATCGGAAAATCCAAAGCTACTCTTTTTGAAAAGGGCACAAAAGTGAATATCAATTTCAGCGATGTTGCAGGCCTAGACGAGGCAAAAGTGGAGGTAATGGAAATAGTTGATTTTCTCAAAAATCCAAAAAAATATACGAATCTTGGAGGAAAGATCCCGAAAGGTGCGTTGTTAATAGGGCCTCCCGGAACTGGTAAAACTTTATTAGCAAAAGCTGTAGCAGGCGAAGCGCAGGTTCCTTTTTTCAGCCTTAGCGGAAGTGATTTTGTTGAAATGTTTGTAGGTGTTGGTGCCAGCCGTGTGCGAGATTTATTCAAGCAGGCAAGGGAAAAAGCACCATGCATTATTTTTATTGATGAGATAGATGCAATAGGACGGGCCCGTGGAAAAAATATGATGATGAGCAATGATGAAAGAGAAAATACTTTGAATCAATTGCTGGTTGAAATGGATGGCTTTGGCACAGACCTGGGAATAATTATTTTAGCGGCCACTAACAGGCCCGATGTTTTAGACAGCGCTTTATTACGCCCGGGAAGGTTTGACAGGCAAATAAGTATTGACCGTCCTGACCTCGTGGGTCGTGAGGCGATTTTTAAAGTTCACCTTATTCCGATAAAAGTTTCTCAAACTTTAGATACTCATAAATTGGCGGAGCAAACTCCGGGTTTTGCAGGTGCTGATATTGCAAATGTGTGTAATGAAGCAGCTTTAATTGCTGCAAGAAATGGAAAAGAAGCTGTGGATATGAACGATTTTCAGGATGCAATTGATAGGGTAATTGGCGGTCTTGAAAAGAAAAATAAAATTATTTTACCTGAGGAAAAAGAAATTATTGCTTATCATGAAGCAGGCCACGCAATTTGCGGTTGGTTTTTAGAACATGCCTATCCGTTATTGAAGGTAACTATCGTTCCAAGGGGCACTGCGGCGTTGGGCTATGCTCAGTACACTCCAAGAGAGCAATATTTATACAATACAGACCAATTGTTGGATCAGATTTGTATGACATTGGGAGGCCGCGCATCAGAAGCGCTTTTCTTCAATAAAATTTCTACAGGTGCAAGTAACGATTTGCAACAGGTAACCAAAATGGCTTATTCTATGGTGACCGTATATGGCATGAATGAAAAAATCGGCAACGTAAGTTATTACGACCCTTCTCAAGAAAATACTTTCCAGAAGCCATTTAGCGAAGAAACAGGGAAAATGATTGATGAAGAAGTTAGAAATTTAATCGTAATAGCTTTTGAAAGAACCAAGGCTTTATTATTAGAAAGAAAGAAGGAAGTGGAAATTATCGCCCAGGAGTTATTAAAAAAAGAAGTTCTTTTTAAAAGTGATGTGGAAGCCTTAATTGGCAAAAGGCCTTATGAAGATAAAAAAGCTTTGGATTTTGTGGATAATCCGAAAGATGCCGTTATTGACTCGCCTATGCATGTAGTAGATGTCAATGACACCAACATTAAATCTTAAACGATGGAAATTTCTTCTTCTAAAGAAAAAATTTTAAAAAAAATAAGAGAGGCACTGAGTAATCCAGTGCCTTTGCCTTTTCCAAAAAGCGAAGGCAGCGCCTCAGTATTTCGCCCACCATCCGAAGATTTAGAACTATTATTTGCCGAAGAATTTACAAATCTTTTAGGCAAATTCGCTTTTTGTGTAAACGAAACAGATGCGAGAAATCAAATCAAGGTATTGGCCGGTCATAAGAAATGGAAGAATGTTTATTGTGTTGAAAAAGAGATTTCTAATTTCTTAACAAAAGATGGATTTCCAGAAATCAATCAATCTTCCCTTACTAATTGTGATGCCGCTGTTACTTCCTGCCATTATCTCGTTGCAAGAACGGGTGCTATTGTAATGAGTAGTGCCCAGCAAAGTGGGCGCACCGTGAGCGCTTATGCCCCGGTTCATATTTGCGTGGCCTATGTAGACCAATTGGTTTTCGATACGCGGGATGCTTTAAAAGCTTTAAAAAGTAAATACGGCAATAATCTCCCTTCTTTTATTACGTTTGCCGCCGGCCCAAGCCGCACTGCCGATATTGAAAAAACATTAGTAGTTGGCGTTCATGGCCCAAAAGAGGTTTATTTATTTTTGGTCGATAAACGCACGCTTTAAAAAACTCATTCCACGTTATTCATTCCGAAGCTGTTAGGAATGTAATTCTGATTTAGGATTTCAACTAAAAAAAGAAAAATAATAAAAGTATTTCAATACTTTTATTAAAAAATAATTACCTTTGGTGCCAACTTAATTATTAAAACACATTCAATATGGAAACAATTCTTGAAAACGAAAATATTCTTAACGTGACATTGCTCGAACCCAAATTAAAACATCCAACTATTTTTGTAAGGTTTGATGAATTAGTTTCGGGAGAAAGCCTTATCCTTCACAATGATCATGATCCCAAACCTCTTTACTATGAGCTATCTGCGGAGAGAGGTGATATTTTTTCATGGGAATATTTGGAGCAAGGCCCTGAACTTTGGAAAATAAAAATTACTAAGAATGGGGAAGAAGATAAAAATATTCTTGATGCTACTTTGTTACATCCTAGTGTAAAACATCAAACTATTTTCAACAAGTTTGATTCCTTAAAGCCTGGTGAGAGTTTTGTTTTGCATAATGATCACGATCCAAGGCCATTAAGGTTTCAGTTAGAAAATACGAGAGGAAATGTTTTTGATTGGGAATACCTGGAACAAGGTCCAGAGATATTCAGGATAAAAATTACAAAAAATAAACCCGTTAAGGTTGAACCGAAAGCGGAAGTAAATAATTCTGAAAAAGAAAATATTTTGAATGTAACCGCAATAGAACCTAAACTTAAACATCCTACGATTTTCGTAAAATTTGATGAATTAAAAGCCGGTGAAAGCTTGACCATTCATAATGATCACGACCCTAAACCACTTTATTACCAATTGCTGGGCGAAAGAGGGAATATTTTTACATGGGAATATTTGGAACAGGGCCCTCAATTGTGGCGGGTAAAAATTTCAAAACGCCCTGAAGGAGCAGCAGATGAAACTCTTGGTGAAATTGCAGTAAAAGATTTGCGCAAAGCAGAGGTGTTTAAAAAATACGGTTTAGACTTTTGTTGCGGAGGAAAGAAAACAGTGAAAGAAGCGTGCGCGGAAAAAGGATTGGATGTCACCAAAGTAGAACAGGAATTACAAAATAGCGATAAAAGTTCGTTTACTACACGGCCGTTGCCCTATAATGATTGGAGCCTAGATTTTTTGGCTGATTACATCGTCAATACACATCACAGTTATGTGAAAAAAACAATACCCGACATAAGGAGTTATGCGGAAAAAGTAGCAAAAGTTCACGGGGCACACCATCCGGAATTATTAGAGATCAATAAATTGGCCCAGGAAGTTTGTGATGAAATGTCCGAGCACATGGTAAAAGAAGAAAATGTTTTGTTTCCATACGTAAAACATATTGTTGCTTCAAAGGATAGAGGTTATGAAAAATTTGATAGCCTGAATACTGTGAAAGAGCCGATTGATATAGCGGTGACAGAACACGAAATAGTCGGAAATAATATGGACAAGATCAGAAAAATCAGTCACAACTATAAACTACCTGAAGATGCCTGTGCGAGTTACTCTTACTTATTCAAAACTTTGGATGAGTTTGAAAATGATTTACACATACATGTTCACCTTGAAAACAATATATTATTTCCAAAAGCATTGGCAATGGAAAAAAAATAAAAGAAAACTAACAGCTTACCATGAACCGGCATTCAGCTCTCATCTTAATTTCTAAGAATATTATTTGGAGTATTATTTGAGGTAGAATTAAGATGAAGTTGTCTCGCCATTTTGAACTTAACTTCAAAATAAGAAGAGCACTCAATATTTATTTATTTACTCTTAAATTGAAAGCAATGAAAAGGATTTTTTTTATTTTGTGTTCTGCCTTGTTCTTTCTCTCATGCAACCAGTCGGCCAACCAAAAAACGCCTGTCGAAAATAGTACACACGATACTCATGAAACGACTGAATTAACATTGAATAACGGTGCAAAATGGCAGGCAGATACGATGACCAACCGTCATTTAATAAGTATTAAAACCATGGCGAATATGTTTAAAGTCGCCCCTTTCCCTGCCGTGGAAAAATATCAGATTTTAGGTTCAGACATCCAGGCTGGCCTCAATTCCATGATCCAGGATTGCACACTTAAAGGCGCGCCGGACGAAGCGCTGCATAAATGGATGCTGCCTATTCTGCACCAGGCAGGTGAATTAAAGAATGTAACTGATACGGCTATTGCTAAGCCGATATTCGATTCGTTGGACCAGCGGATTAATATATACTACGATTATTTTGAATAATTATGATTATAAACGCAAATACTAAAATTTCAAAGATTCTAAAACAGAATCCTGAAGCCCTGGAGGCAATTATCAGTATCAATCCGAAGTTTGAAAAATTGCGAAATCCGTTGTTAAGAAAATTAATGGCTTCGCGAACCAGTATTGGAATGGCCTCAAAAATAGCAGGCTTCAACGTTGACAAATTTTTTGAGAAATTACAACCACTGGGTTTTGAAATAGACAAAGAAACAGCCGAGGAAACCAATAAGGAGAAACCTAAATTACCTGCTTTTTTTAATTCTTTAAAACCCGAACAAATAACGGATTTTGATGTGCGCCCTCTTATTAATGAAGGAAAAGATCCATTAAAATTAATAGTAGAAAGAGTTAAGTCAATTCCACAAGGAGACGTGCTCAAAATAATCAATAGCTTTGAGCCAACGCCATTGATTTCTTTATTAAACAAACAAGGATTCGAATCTTTTGTAGATACGATTGATGATCAATTGGTAGAAACTTATTTTTACAAAACAGGAAATGAAAAAGTAAAGATTAATGAGGAAACGAATAATTCAGAAGGCTGGGAAGCGTTGATTAAAAAATATGATAATAAAATGCAAACTGTCGATGTGCGTGAATTAAAAATGCCGCAGCCAATGATGACTATTCTTGATTCGATTGAAAAATTACCTGACGGAAATGCTTTGTATGTTTATCACAAAAGGATTCCTGTGTTTTTGTTGCCCGAGTTAAAAGAAAGAAAATTTGATTACCGCATAAAAGAAGAAGCGCCGGACCAGGTGCGTCTCCTGATTTTCAAAGAATAAAATGTTTCCCGGAGCTACAAATAATGGGCTTGCAAAAAACACTTCCTACAAAGTAGTGTTGCCGTTTTATTTATATGCAGGATTAGCATTTTTGATTGCAACGATTTTATTAATTTTTTCTACTCCTGCTTTTCTACAGCATTATTTTCATCCACACACTTTTGCTATCACGCATATAATGGCGCTTGGCTGGGGCACAATGATGATTCTCGGCGCCAGTCATCAACTGGTTCCGGTTTTAATTGAAGGAAAATTATACAGCAACTTTCTGGCCTATCTTTCGTTTGGATTTGCCGCTATTGGAATTCCGCTTTTAGCAATAGGTTTTTATCAGTTTGATTTTGGATGGCCGACTCAATTGGGTGCCATTTTAATCAACGGTGCTATCATTTTTTATTTGATCAATATTGGCGCGAGCATGATAAAAAGCAAAAATGAAAATGTGCATGCCGTTTTTGTTTTTACAGGGACGCTTTGGTTGATGATTACGATAATTGTGGGATTATTTTTAGTGTATAATTTTACCTATAATATTTTATCAAAAGATTCTTTATCCTATCTTCCGTTACACGCACATTTGGGAATCGTTGGATGGTTTTTGATGGTAGTGATTGGTGTTGGGTCAAGGCTGATTCCAATGTTTCTTATTTCAAAATATAGCAACGATAAATTATTGTGGTGGATTTATTCGCTGATTAATATTGCGTTAATCTGCTTTATTATTATTTTTCTTTTCTTTAAAACCATATCACTTTATTTTATTCCTTTGATTGCCATTGCTGCTGCGTTAATTATGTTTGGGTATTATTGTTTTAAATGCTATTCTGAAAGGATTCGCAAGAAAGTAGATTACCAGGTAAAAATTTCTCTACTTTCTGTTTGTATGATGGCGCTTCCGTTGATTTTTTTATTCATCGTTATAATATTGTTGATGTTTTCAGTAAGTAATATTCACCTGGTTTTGAGTTATGGATTTTGTATTTTTTTTGGTTGGATCACTGCCATTATTTTTGGAATGACTTTTAAAACTTTACCCTTTATCGTTTGGAATAAAGTATATCACCAAAAAGCAGGCTTAGGTAAAACGCCCAATCCAAAGGAATTATTCAACGATAAAATATTTTTAATAATGGGCGTTGCTTATCTGCTGGGATTTATATTATTTGTAACGGGAGTTTTAATTTCAAATGAACCAATCATAAAAACAGCGTCAATTCTTTTATTAATTTCAGCGGTTTTGTACAACGGAAATGTATGGAAAGCAGTAACACATAAACTGAGCAAATCATGAATGAGATAACGAACGATAAACGAAAATGCGAACTCGCTTTGGGCGCATTAAAATTTGTTATGGATCCTGAAATAGGGCTGAATGTAGTGGACCTTGGATTGATTTACCAGGTCGATTTTGATGAAGATGAAAAACTGGTTTTTTGCACGCATTCGCTCACCACACAATTTTGCCCCATGGGCGAATCTATAAATGATGGCGTTACCAATGCGCTTCAACAAACATTCCCGGATTATAAAATAGAAACAAGAATTACTTTTGATCCGCCATGGAATTCTAAAAAAATTTCTGAAGAAGGACGCGAATTTTTAAACGGTTAAACAATGTTAACTAAGACATGTAAAAATGCGATAAAAGCGGTTATTTATCTATGCTCAAAATATAATAGCGGAGAAAACGCGGGCATAAAAGAAGTGGCGGAATTTATAAACGCCAGTGAACATACCGTTGGTAAAATTTTACAAACACTGGTGAAACAAAATGTAATTAAAAGCCTGAAAGGTCCGACTGGCGGATTTTTTATTTCAAAAGAACAACAAAAACAACCCATTATAAATATAGTGGAAGCGATAGACGGCGCACAGATCTTTAAAAGCTGCGGTTTAGGGTTAAGCCAATGCTCAGCTAAGCATCCCTGTCCGATTCATGATGATTATAAGGAAGTACGTGATCTTATGGAAAAATTATTTCGTGAAAAAAACGTGATTAGTTTGTGCGAACCGGTGAGCAATGGTTTGGCCTATCTTATGGGATAACTTTTTGCAAGCAAAAAGTCAGTAAAGAAACAAATAACACGAAATCTTATTTTCCTAAAGCAGGAATATGTGGATGCGAACATTCATGTATACATGTAAAAATTTATGTTGAATAAGGCCAGAATAAATAAATGTTTTCCTTAAGGTTCGGCAAATTTAAAAGGCCCTGGATAGGGCCTTTTATTAAATTAGTATTTACAACGGATTTTGATATTCTTATTTTATTGCTGTGGGCTTTTCTATTTGTTTCATGTAAGTACTATCCCATTTTCCTTCAACTTTTACCTGGGCCATGGCGCCGTAATCCAATGCTTCTATCAGGTTGTGGTTTAAGAAGGCATAAGTACCAGGCTCCCTGAATTTATACAAAGCTGCTGCTGCTGAGCCTCCGGGCACTTCCCATGTTTCATAATCTGTAAAAGGCCTGTTATTAAATTTACCGCCGGGCCAATACAGGTCAGCTTGTCCTCCTATCAGGTGTATCCTCGTATCACGGTTGGCTTCGCCTGTGATAAATAAAACTTTGTCGCCTACTTTAGCCGTCATGGCGTTTTTGCCTAACAAAGCGCCTACATGGCCATTAAAAGGAAGAAGAGTTGGCTGTAGAGATTTCATTGCCTCTCCTACTGCGTTGATACTTTCCTGTGGAGTAGCGATATTTTGGATTTTACCATCTTTATCTTTGGGAAGATAGTAATCTTGCTGCATGATATAATAGGCTTTGTCAAAAGTAACAGAATTGCCATTTTCATCTTTCAAGCCTTCGCGCGGCAAAACCATAATGGCACCATTCATTCCTGATGTAACATGGATGGGAACCATTACTCCGCCAGGTGCACAATGGTAAATAAACACTCCGGTTCGGGTAGCTTTAAATCTTAATTTTACTTCCTGTCCGGGATTCACAAGAGTAAGATCTCCGCCGCCCATTGCGCCGGTTGATGCATGAAAATCTATATTGTGTGTTTGAGTATTAGTTACTGGATTTTTTAAAGTCAATTCAATAAAATCATCCTGGTGAACCACTATCATTGGCCCTGGCACTGTGCCGTTAAAAGTAAACGCCCACATAGAATCACCAGGAGCTATTTCCATTTTCTTTTCTTCAACGGTAAAAGTAACCTGAACTACTTTCGGGCCGTCTTTATCTACCTGGTCAAACTTTGGTAACATAGGCGGAGCAACCATTTCCTGCGTCACTTTAGGCAAATTATCTCCATCTCCGTCATTTTTTTGATCGAGAACTGATGTGCTGCTGGAATTTTTACATGCAGATAATAATATTACAAATGAAAATAACAGCATAGATAAAATTCTATAACTGGCTTTTTTTGGGTTTGAGGGCAACATTAAATTTTTCATCTTATTTTTTTTAATTGTACTTTTTTACTCTTTTAAATTTTTATAAAAATTAATTTTATTTATCTACAAAAACAATGCAAATTTCGGCGTTAGACATATTGTAAAATATAATTAGCGTCAATATGAAACATGACTTTGATCATACTTGAAAATAACTTTAGTGTTTTTTATTTTGATTTTGGATTAGTTAAAATTGAAAATTAAAATCTTTATTATTTGTCCGTTTACTGGCAACATACACAAAAAAATTTATTTCGATTTATAAAGTAAAATATCCGGGTTAACATTAATGGACAACCAAACCCAATTTTGCAATGATTTCATTTTTTGATCAGGCAAAATATTTTTCACAAATTTCATCGAAGGATTGGTAAACATTTGAGAATATCCTCCGCTTAATTTTACATCATTCATTAATTTATAATTGAAGGTAAGGTCAGCTTCATTGCCTAATCCGGAACTGGCTTTGCCGCCAGAATAATTGATAACCCGTGCTGCAGATTCGAAGTGATGCAGAGCAATTTGCCAACTAAGTTTTTCCGAATTATTCAAATTTAGATTTAAATAATTATCCCAAAGGCCGACATTATCATGCGCGCTTGAAACGTAGAAGTAATCCATAAATCCATAAAATTTGTGGCCCGTTCCATACAGTGGATTAAAATAGCTAACTTTTGAAGAAGTAGCATTCATGTCGCGGCCGCTTAAATAATCACTCCCTATTCCTAAACTCACATTTTTATTAAAACCATAATCTGCCTTTGCTGCAACCATCCATGCATTTGTTTTTATCGCCGAAGAATTAATTACAGGATTTCTTCCGGTTTGATAATAATAAGTGCCGCTTATATTAAGGTTGTTTTTTTTATAATACAGGTTTGTTCCAAAGGTTTGCAAATGCGATATAGAAGAATCAAAGGGATTTTGAATGTCCAGGTTCATGGCAAGCGCAGAAGCAGAAAAGGCATTCGTAAATTTATATTTTATCCATAAAAATTCCATGTCTTTATAAGGCTGACTCTGGGAATTATCGAAGAAAGTATTCGTAACCTTTTCCGAATTTTGATTAAAGGCAAACACCGCATTTCCCGTGAATTTATTTTTTTCAAATTGTAGCAAAGCCGCGTCATGCTTCCGTCCTGAATTATTCCAATCCAATTTCCCCAGAATTCTTTCATCATCATAAGATAAAACTTGCCTTCCGA
>JBDTHD010000057.1:0-10545 GCA_039937075.1 Ginsengibacter sp.
TTCACCATTCACCATTCACCACTTATTTTCCAGATGCCCTCACCACGCTGCTTTTTCCAAACCTGTTTTTTACTTCATCCAGCGATTTATATAAAGCCGTTTTTCTTTTGGTATCATTGAATAAATTAGTTTGCATCGCCTGGTTGCTGAAATCACTAAGCCTTACACCTAAAAGGCGAACCGGTTTTCCTTTTTTATACAATTTATGAAAAATGGCTTTTGCGATAGGAATGATTTCATCATCCGCAGATGTGTATGGAATGCTTGCCTGGCGGGAAGTTGTTTCAAAATCAGGATACCTTAATTTAATCGTGACACATCCGGTTACCTTTTGATCTTTCCGCAGCTCGAAGCAAACTTTCTCTGTCATGCGCACAATTTCGCTCAGCAAAAATTCTATATCATCCACATTTTCATTGAAAGTATTTTCTTTGGAAATGGATTTTGCTTCGTGGTATTCTGAAAGAGTTGATGAGTGATTTCCAAGAGATTTATTCCATAAATCAAATCCCCATTTACCCACTAATTTTTCAAGATGTTCCGGAGTTGTATGATGTAGATCACGAATAAATTTAAATCCATGATAATTTAATATTTTATTGGTTTGTTCGCCAACGCCAGGAATTTTATCGACTTCGAGCGGCGCTAAAAATTCTTTTTCTTTTCCCAGTGGAACTTGCAAAAAACCATTTGGTTTTGCTTCATTCGTTGCCATTTTTGCAACCATTTTATTTTTCGCAATTCCAAAGGAAATAGGCAGCCCGGTTTCGTCAATAATTAATTTTCGCAAATCAATTGTCCATTTTAGCGGATCAAAAAAAGTGTCCATTCCCTGCAAATCAATATAAAATTCATCTATTGACGCTTTTTCAAAAAGTGGCGCTTTTGATGCGATAATATCAGTTACCCATTTAGAGAATCTCGAATATTCACTGTAAGTTCCTGAAATTACAATGGCGTGCGGACATAGACGCATAGCGGTTTTCATCGGCATGGCAGAATGAACGCCAAACTTCCTGGCTTCATAAGTGCACGTAGTTACAATTCCTCTTTCATTTTGACCGCCAACAATTACAGCTTTCCCTTTTAAAGAAGGATCTTTTAATATTTCTACCGAAACAAAAAATGAATCGAGATCAAAATGAGCGATAATATTTGAGAGCGAAGGCATAAGAATGTAAATTTACTAATTCCCTTTTATCAGGCATTCTTATAAATTTCCAAAAGCCCGTCCGGCAAATCAACGTACAACCGGCGGTTCTTCTTATCGATTTTTTCTAATGAATTTTCATGGACAGGAATCAGCACTTCTTTTTCGTTAATCATTATCCTGCACAAAACCTGGTGTGGTTGTTCGATTACTTCTATCACTTCGCCAAGTTCTTCATTTTTATCAATTACCATAAATCCCAGGAATGAAATCGGTGCCGCCGCTGCAGCAAATTTTTTAAAGTCATTCTCGCCCAGCCAAACTTCTTTTTTTAGAAGAAAATGAGCCGCTTCTTTTGACTCGATTCCCTCCAAAGAAATAAATATTTCTTTATCGTTTTTTATTTTTGCAGCTGTGATGAAATAAGGAAGAAACGAATCTTTTCCGTCTTCAATAAACAGGTTTTCCAATCCCTTGAGGGATGTTTTTTTCCCCAGGCTATGCTGCAAAACCAATTGGCCGCTTACACCAAATGTTGCCACCATTTTCCCAATCTTAAAATATTCGTTCATTTGTCGCAAAAGTAGAAGGATTGATGTAAAGGAAATTATTTTAATTGAAAATCTTTTCTATAACCTCTATCCAATTTTATTACAACAATATATCACGCTCATATTAAATAGGATCATTGACAGTAAACAAAGAAATTTTCAAGATTCTTATTTTGAAACGAAAACTGTAAACAAAAAAAAGTGAACATCAATTAAGACATTCACTCCAACTTTAAACTTTCAATATGAAAAACAAACTTTACACACCCATATAACTTTTCAGAAGATTACTTCCAGAGTATGTTTGTAATTTTTTTATAGCCTTATCTTTTATTTGTCGCATTCTCTCTCTTGTGAGACCATACCTGATTCCCAAATCTTCGAGGCTTACCGGTTCATCAACCCCGATTCCGTAGAAGTAACAAATCACTTCCTTTTGTCTTGGAGTAAGTTGTGAAAGCGAGCGTTGAATTTCTGTTCCCAAAGATTCTTTATAAATAACTTTTTTATCAGCGCTGTCTGCGTTTCCATTTGCAAGCACATCTATCAACGTATTTTCCTCTCCTTCGCTCAGAGGCGAATCCATGCTTACATGTCTTGACGCTACATTCATCGTAGCGGTAATTTCCTCTGCGTCAACATCCAGATAAGTCGCCAGTTCATCTGTGCTTGGAGGGCGCTCAAATTCCTGCTCCAAACGTGAGTAAGCCTGGCTTATTCTTTTAGTTAAGCCGACTTTATTTACAGGTAGTCTTACGATACGGGCCTGTTCAGCGATAGCCTGCATAATACTTTGGCGAATCCACCAAACACCGTAAGAAATAAATTTAAATCCGCGTGTTTCGTCAAACTTTTGGGCTGCTTTTATCAATCCCAGGTTTCCTTCGTTAATAAGATCCGGAAGGCTAAGGCCCTGATTTTGGTATTGCTTGGCAACGGAAACCACAAAGCGCAAATTAGCCTTCGTAAGCTTGTCTAAAGCTTTTTGATCTCCCACTTTTATAAGCCTTGCCAATCGGGCTTCTTCTTCGGTGCTTATCATCTCCACTCTTCCAATTTCCTGTAGATACTTTTCCAGGCTTTCACTTTCACGGTTCGTAATGGATTTTGAAATCCTTAATTGACGCAGACTCATTTACAGATAATTTAAAGAGGTTTGAGAAGTTTGATATTTTTTCTTCAATAATTTTTACAATAAGTAAACGGAAAGAATGCCTCTTTAAGTATGTCTCAAAAAAATAATTATTTCTTTTCAGTATAAAATAACTTTTTTTTCAAATAAATTACTAAAAAAAACGATAAATGTGATTTGTTAGTTAATTTATTTTCTATTATTGCAGATAATGACTTTATCAATATTAAGATGAGTAAAAAAATACAATATACTGTTGAGTACCCGGTAAGGTGTTCGCCCGCCATTTTATATGAATTTCTATCGACTTCATCAGGCCTGCAGGAATGGTTTGCTGATAAAGTAGAGGATGAAGATGGCGTGTTTAGTTTTTCCTGGTCCGGCGGCGCAGCAGAGGAAGCAAAGGTGTTAGAAACAGAAGAGAATAAATTAATCAAATTCCAGTGGTTGGAATCGCCCTCAGATGAATTTTTTCAATTTAGTATTGAGAGATCCGAAGTAACCAACCAAACGATTTTGGTAATTAATGATTTTGCTGAAAAAAAAGAAATTAAAGACCAGAGCCAGCTTTGGGAAACCCAGGTCAAAGATCTTTTTCACCGTTTGGGAAGCTAAGCTTTATAAACTCAGTAATTTCTATAAAAGCGGCTGTCAAAAATTGTGGCGCGGCATTCCATTGAGAAAACCCTGTTTTCTTTGCAATTTTTAAAAATTTTTTTTGAAAAATATTTTTGATTTCAACTTCATTAAGTTCATTGATGTTTTTAAAATTAGATGAATGAAAATGGTGTTGCCATTCGTCTTCATTTACCGAGACCCAAAAATCTTTTTCTTTCAGAAATGATATCGCATTTTCAATATTTGAAATGCTTTTAAAATAATTTCCTGAAAGATGGAGCGAGATGCTGAAAAAATTTCCCCACCAAAACATAGTTCGGATAGCGAAAATTTTCTCTTTGCTAAAAGTGGCGGGATAATCAAGAATCAGGTAGGGAAGGCCTTTGTAATTTTCTCCTTTTGATATTTTTCCGCCAGGCCTTTGCAGCAAGCCCGGTAAAAGGTCTTTTTGGTTGAAAATAATTTTTTTATAATCCTCATGAAGGTTCCCCAAAAGATGAGATACTTTTTTTATTATTAATTGTTTTGTAAAAATCCATTCCGTATCATTTACCACTTCCATTTCGAGAGCCGAAAGCCTTATTTTTGCTTCTTCATTCATTTTTGAAATTTACAACAAAAGAGATTACTTCACAGCATTATTGAAATGTTTAAAAAACTTGATAAACTAATATTAAAAGCTTTTGTCGGGCCTTTTATTGCCACTTTTTTTATCACGCTGTTTGTTTTCATGATGCAGATTTTGTGGAAATATATTGATGACCTCGTTGGCAAGGGGCTGGATATGTTCACGTTGACAAAGTTTTTAATTTATGCAAGCGCTACTTTGGTAACGCTTGCTTTACCTATCGCCATTTTGATTTCTTCTATTATGACCTTTGGAAAATTGGGCGAAAACTTTGAGTTGGTTGCCATCAAATCTTCAGGGATTTCTCTGTTACGTTTTATGCGGCCGCTGTTTTTTGTCACTGTTTTACTTTCCAGCCTTGCATTTTTATTTGCCAATTACATAGCGCCCGTTGCTAATTTAAAATTCGCAACTATTTATCATGATATTTATGAAAAAAGCCCTGCATTTGATTTAAAAGATGGTGTTTTTTACAATGGTTTCCGGGGATATGCTATTAAAGTAGATAAAAAGGAAGCCGACAGAAGCACTTTGAAGCATGTCTTGATCTATGAGCAGAATAACAATGTACAAGATAATACGATTATTTCAGAAAGCGGTAAAATGTCGGTAAGCGATGATAAAAAATTCCTTCAGTTTAAATTAGATAATGGAAACTACTACCAGGAAAATGGAAGTTTTAATTTTCAAAATAACGAATTTATTGATACGCGTTTCAAAGAATACACCAAGCTTTTTGATCTGAGTCAGCTTAACCTTCAGAAAACATCTGATAGTCTTTTTATGAATAATATAAAGATGAAAACAATGCGGCAGCTGGACGTTGATATGGATTCTCTTAAAAACGTGCCCGATTCGTTTTTTAAGAAAAATAAACTTGAGCTTGCGTCTTATGTAAAGTATTCAAAATACAAAGACACAGTTGCTACAAAAAATGAAATTGCAGACGTCAAAAAAATATTACCTGAAAAAAAAATAAGCTCTTTTGATTCATTAATCCCTGATAGTTTGGCAACAAATGTGTTTGACCAAACACTGAGCGAGGTAAGCAACGTCCGCAATGTGTTACAAATTTCGTCTTCGGATTATCAAGCCCAGGTTGCTGATTTTACGTCGCATGAAATAGAATGGCATAAAAAATTGTCTGTTTCAATAGCCTGTCTAGTTTTGTTTTTTATAGGGGCGCCGTTGGGATCTATTATTCGAAAAGGAGGGCTGGGATTGCCTTTAGTAATGGCGCTGCTCTTTTTTATGATATTTTATTTGTTGAATATTTTCGGAGAAAAATTCACCAAAGATCATGTGTTAATTCCTATCGTTGGTATGTGGCTACCCGTAATAGTTTTGTCCCCGGTGGGATTTTTTCTTACCTACAAAGCGATGCACGATTCACAACTATTTAATAAGGAATATTATTACCGCTTTTTCAAGAATGTGAGAGGCGGTTTTTACCAGTTTACGGGACTTTTTAAAGGAAAATAACACCAGTTTGAAAGGTGATTTATTAAACAATTATGTCCATAATTGTCTCAGCCTTTGTTCAAGAAGCAACTGAATAAGAAGCAACTAAAACAAAGGCTGATAAATTGAAAAGCAATCTGATGCAAATGTAAAGAAAGCTACCCTTTTAAACCAAATAATTTGTAGAGATTTAATTTCATTTTTGTTATTTGCGTTTCCTATAACATATCGTTTTAAAAAGATTTATATTCGCTTTGTTTCAAACAAATATTTACAAGAGTTATGCAAGAATGGAAAGAATACCAGGAAAAAAATAAAGACAGATTTTTAGATGAGATGATGGATCTCCTCCGAATCCCTTCAATAAGTGCCAAGAAAGAACATAAAGCAGATATGGACAAATGTGCCGAAGCTGTGAAAAAAAGTTTGCTCAGCTCAGGCGCAGATAAAGCAGAGGTGATGCCGACAGATGGGTTTCCTGTAATCTATGCTGAAAAAATAATTGATAAAAATAAGCCGACTGTTTTGGTATATGGACACTATGATGTTCAGCCTGCTGAGCCTTTGGAACTTTGGAACAGCAAACCTTTTGAGCCTGTAATAAAAGACGGTAAAGTTTTTGCCCGGGGTTCAGCGGACGACAAAGGACAATTTTTTATGCATGTAAAAGCTTTGGAAACCATGGTAAAAACTAAAACCATGACTACAAACGTAAAATTTATTATAGAAGGAGAAGAAGAAGTCGGTTCGCCTAACCTTGGAAAATTTGTGGCTCAAAATAAAGAACTCTTAAAGGCAGATGTGATTCTTATAAGCGACAGTTCCATGTTAAGCATGGAAACACCTTCGCTGGATATTGGTGTTCGTGGTTTATCCTATATCGAAGTAGAAGTTACCGGCCCTGCCAGGGATTTGCACAGCGGAACATACGGCGGCGCGGTTGCAAATCCAATAACAATTTTGGCAAAGATGATTGCTGGTTGTCATGATGAAAACAATCATGTTACTATTCCCGGTTTTTATGATGATGTATTAGAAGTTTCTAAAGAGGAAAGAGAACTGATGAATAAAGCACCTTTTGATGAAAATGAATATAAAAAAGAAACAGGATCTAAAGAGATCTGGGGAGAAAAAGGTTTTACGACTGTTGAAAGAACCGGTATCAGGCCTACGTTAGAAGTGAACGGAATCTGGGGCGGTTATGAAGGCGAAGGAGCAAAAACGGTTCTGCCTTCAAAGGCTACCGCCAAAATTTCTGCGCGTTTGGTTTCCAATCAATCCTCTGATAAAATGAGCCATTTGCTTATTGATTATTTTACATCTGTTGCACCTTCTTCTGTAAGCGTAAAAGCTTTTCGCCATCACGGCGGTGAGCCGTATCTCACGCCGATTGACAGCATGGGTTACAAAGCCGCAACCAGGGCGATAGAGACGACATTTGGAAAAACCCCGGTGCCGGTTAGAGGTGGAGGAAGCATCCCGATTTGTACTATTTTAGAAAAAGAATTAGGCGTAAAAATAATTTTTATGGGCTTTGGGCTTGACAGTGATAATCTTCATTCGCCGAATGAAAAATATGGTATCGTAAACTTTAATAAAGGCATAGAAACCATTCCTTATTTTCATAAATATTTTGCAGAATTATCTGCAGGCAATACTTAAACTTCCGGAAATAGAAATCAGGATTATTTGTTGCTTTACTGTTATTAAAAAATCCCTTTTAATTTTTTTAAAAGGGATTTTAATTTTTGTGGGTTCAGAAGCGATTTTATAATGCGATTTGCTTTTCAATCATCATTTTTCTCAAATTAATAAGTCCATAACGCATACGGCCAAGCGCAGTGTTGATGCTGCATCCGGTAATGGTTGCGATTTCTTTAAAACTAAGGTCTGCAAAATGACGCATAACGATTACCTCTTTTTGATCTTCAGGAAGCATGTCGAGCATTTTTCTAACTCTTGCATGGCTTTGACCCTGGATCATTTTTTCTTCCATTCCCGGCTCACTGAAATTAAGTACTTCGAAAATATCGTGGTCGGTACTTGTTTTAATAGAAGGGCTGCGTTTTACCTTTCTGAAATGGTCAATACACAAATTGTGTGCAATGCGCATTACCCAAGGTAAAAATTTTCCTTCTTCGTTGTAACGTCCACCGTTGATGGTATCTATTACTTTAATGAAGGCGTCCTGGAAAATATCTTCGGCAAGAAATTTGTCCTTAACTAATAAATAAATGGAGGTAAAAATTTTGTCTTTGTAGCGTTCTACAATAACTGAAAGAGCTTCGCTATCTCCGTCAAGATAGAGTCTGATCAATTGTTGATCATTGAGGTTGTTCATGGTTTTCATAACCGTTTTTTCTGTTTTTGGTTTAGGGATATTGTGTAAGTTCCAATTTAGAAGAAAACAATGAGGCAACTTGGTGCGATGTGCAGGAGGTTCTTCATTCTTTCTGGAAAATTGGAATACCAAAATTAAAAGATAAATTCATTCCTCCAAATGAAAATCTAATTTTTTTTACCATATTTGAAAAATAGAGTGATACCACTTGGAGTTTTGCGTGATACTACTTTTAAAATGCCACCGTAAAATTACTATTTACTAATTTTGCCTTCCCGAAATGAATAAAAATAAAATCCCTACCCCAAAAAAAACGACTAAAAGTTCAAACAATATATTTATAAAAGGTGCGAGAGTTCACAATCTTAAGAACATAGATGTTGAAATTCCGCGCAGTAAATTGATTGTAGTAACAGGCGTTTCAGGCTCCGGTAAATCGTCTTTAACGATAGATACGCTGTTTGCAGAAGGACAAAGGCGTTACGCCGAAAGCATGAGCGCTTATGCCAGGCAATTTATGGCTCGAATGAACAAGCCTGACGTCGATTTCATAAAAGGTTTGTGCCCTGCCATCGCCATAGAACAAAAGGTGACTACCAAAACGCCAAGATCTACCGTCGGCAGCATGACGGAAATTTACGATTACCTCCGTCTTTTATTTGCAAGGATCGGAAAAACGATTTCGCCTGTTTCAGGCAGAGAGGTAAAAAAAGATGACGTAAGCGATGTAGTAAAAGCCATAAACAATTTAAAAAGTGACGATAAAGTGCTGATACTGGTTGCGTTCAGGCAAATGCACCATCGTGATATAAAAGAAGAGCTTCATATCCTGATGCAAAAAGGTTTTTCAAGAATTTATGCAGATAATAAAATTACCAGGATAGAAGATATAGAAGAAGAAAAAGATCTGGAATCTTTCTTTAATCACAAAACAGTTTATGTTTTGGTTGATCGTTTGGTAAAAAAAGCCCCGATAGCTATCGGGATCGACGAAGAAGACAACCACCGTATTGCAGACTCTGTAAACACTGCTTTTTATGAAGGTGAAGGGGAACTGCTGCTTGAAATAAACGGAAAAGATCATCTTCATTTTTCCAATAAATATGAACTGGACGGTATCAAATTCGAAGAACCGGTTCCTAACCTTTTTTCGTTTAATAATCCTTATGGTGCGTGCCCCGTTTGCGGCGGATTTTCGCTCGTGCTTGGTATCGATCCTGATTTGGTTTTTCCTGACAAAAGATTAAGTGTTTATGAAAATGCGATTGCGCCCTGGCGTGGAGAAAAATCAAGCGCATTCAAGGATAAGCTGATTAAAGCAGCAAAACATTTTGATTTTCCCATCCATAAATCAATTATTGATCTTACTACGTCTCAATACAATCTGCTATGGACAGGAAATGAATATTTTGAAGGCATTGACGATTTTTTTAAAGAGGTGCAACAAAATTTATATAAGATTCAATACCGGGTTTTACTCAGTCGCTATCGCGGAAAAACACTTTGCCCCGAATGCCATGGATATCGTTTAAGAAAGGAAGCTTTGTATGTGCAGGTCGCTAATAAAAACATTGGTGAACTCTGCGAAATGCCGGTGAAAGATTTGCAGAAATGGTTTGCAGAAGTTGAGTTATCTGACTTTGATAAAACGGTAGCCAAACGAATTTTGATAGAAATAAACACGCGGTTAAAAGTCCTTATGGACGTTGGTTTGGGCTACCTTACTTTAAACAGGTTGGCCAATTCATTAAGCGGCGGCGAAAGCCAGCGCATTCAACTTACCAGGAGCCTTGGAAGCAATCTTACTGATTCATTATATATTTTAGATGAGCCATCTATTGGGTTGCATTCCCGCGATACTGAAAATTTAATTGAAGTTTTAAAAAACTTACAATCCCTGGGCAATACGGTTGTGGTGGTAGAGCATGATGAAATGATGATGAGAAAAGCGGACCATATTATTGATATGGGACCTTTGGCAAGCCATCTCGGCGGAGAGGTAATTGCTGAAGGAAATTATAGTCAGATCGTAAAAAATCCGGAAAGCCTGACCGGCAAATATTTAAAAGGAGAATTGAAAATTGAACCTCCCAAAAATACGCGTAAATGGAATCGCTCCATAAAAATAGAAGGTGCGCGTCAAAATAATTTGAAAAATATTGATGTCGTTTTTCCATTGAATGTTTTGTGTTTGGTAACCGGCGTTAGCGGTAGCGGGAAAACAACTTTGGTAAAACAAATTTTATATCCGGCTCTAAAAAAGATGAAAGGAGAATTCGCCGAAAAAGTGGGTTTAAGCAAAGGCCTTTCCGGCGATGTGGATTTTATTTCGCAGATAGAAATGATCGATCAGAATCCAATTGGAAAATCGTCCAGGAGCAACCCGGTTACTTACATAAAGGCTTACGATGAAATCCGTGAACTTTTTAGCAAACAGCCTTTAAGTAAAATTCGCGGGTATCAGCCAAAACATTTTTCTTTTAACGTAGACGGCGGCAGATGCGATGCTTGCAAAGGCGAAGGCGAACAGGTTGTAGAAATGCAGTTTCTGGCCGATGTGCATTTGGTTTGTGATGTATGCCACGGAAAAAGATTTAAAGAAGAAGTATTGGAAGTAAGGTATAATGACAAAAGTATTTTTGATGTGCTCGAAATGAGCGTAGA
>JBDTHD010000058.1:0-7649 GCA_039937075.1 Ginsengibacter sp.
TTCAGCATTCACCACAAGCCATTCAGTTTTTGGAGTTGTGAGCATTCTTTTAGCTCTTTCGATTAAATTCATGATTGAAAGTTTTTTGATTAATAATTATTGAAAAATAAAAAACCTCATTTTAAAAAATTAAAAGTATTCCAGTAAAAGATTTTTTTTAATTTTATTTAAACTTTTAGAGAGTGGGATTATTACTTCTTATTGAGATGGCATTTAGCCAAACATTGAAATAAAATCCACGGCGGTGGAGATTAAAGAAATTTTCTTTGTTTACTCATTGTTTGAAAATTCATGATCGTTTGTTTTAAAAGTGAATAATTGAGGTGGCCACAGGCAATTAAGCAACTTTCATAAACTACAGATGATTTTCAACAGTAAATATATAAAAATTTGGGTAAAGATTATAACGAAGTTTTATTGGAAGAATTGGGCCGGTTCTGATTTACCATGTGCTCCAGTTCTGCAAACATTTTAGCTTTTTCTTCTTCATAAATAGCAAGCCGGCTTTCTAATTCCTGTAAACGCGAAATCCCTTTTTCCAGCTCTTTTTCTTTCCTGTCGATTTCTACCACCTGGTTTCTTAAATTGTCATTCTCACTTTTCAAGCCAGCATTTTCACTTTCAATATTTGCGTATTGCATTTTTTCGCGGGAATCTGCCGCCAGTGATAATTCTAATTCTTTTTCTCTCGAAGCGGCCGCCTGGAGCTGCCTTTGCATAATTTTAACATTATTTTGCATGGATTGCAATTCGTGCAAACGGGCATCATAGTCACTTTGCAGGCTAATCCATTTGCTGTTATTTTCTTCTATTGAGCTCAATTGATTTTGAACTTCTTCCAGTTTTTGCAGTGTTTTATCCAGTTCATTTTCTAACTTTTCTTTTGCATCATTCTCTTCATAATACATTTCCTTCCAGTCTTCCTCGTCTGACTTTTCGGCAACGGATAATTTTTGCAAGTGTCCCTGTTGGCTGGCTTCCAGCATTTTCAGGCGCTCCTGCATTTTAGAAAATTGTATTTCGTAAAAAGATGAATTTTCTTCTACCTTTTGCAACTTATTTTTTAAATCCCAGATGGCTTCCGGGCGTTGATAAATTTTTTCTGTAGAATTGGTTTTTTTAAAGCTCAAAAAATTTCTTTTATCGGCTGGCATGAACTCATAACTACTGGCAATTACTTTATATGCAAAAATAAAACAGGCTATTAAAACTACCAGGGATATAATCCACCAAATCCACATAACGCGGTTGCTTAAAAATGTTAAACAATATATTAAATGCCGGGGGGGTAAAAGTAATTTTTTTCAAAGGATAAATCTCCGTTTTTATAACGGCAAAAAATGGATAATGGTTTTTATAAGCGCAGCGTAAATTAATACAAATTATCCAGTTACCAAAGTACCTACTTTTTCGCCCGTTACTACGCGCAATAGAGTTCCTGGTGTATCCATATCAAAAACAATAATTGGAAGTTGGTTTTCCATACATAAAGTAAACGCAGTCATATCCATTACTTTTAAATTTCGGGAGATACACTCAGCAAAAGTGATGGTTTCATATTTTGTAGCGAGTTTATCTTTTTCGGGATCTGCGGAATAAATTCCATCGACGCGGGTGCCTTTTAAAATAACATCTGCGCCAATTTCAATAGCTCTTAAAGATCCGGCAGTATCAGTAGTAAAATAAGGATTGCCTGTGCCTGCGCCAAAAATCACCACTCTTCCTTTTTCCAAATGCCTGATGGCTCTTCTCCTGATGTAGGGCTCGGCAATTTGTTCCATCTTGATTGCACTTTGCAACCTGGTATAAACGCCAACTCTCTCAAGCGCACTTTGCAAAGCCATCCCGTTTATAACGGTTGCCAACATTCCCATATAATCGCCCTGGGCACGCTCTATACCTGTTTCAGCCTCATTCATTCCCCTGTAAATATTTCCGCCGCCAATTACAATAGCCACCTGCACGCCTAATTCTGTTATCAACTTAATATCCTGGGCATATAAAGAAAGGACATCAGAATCAAGTCCAAAATTTTTATCGCCCATTAAAGATTCACCGGAAAGTTTGAGAAGGATTCGTTTAAACTTAGGAAGCATAAGATGATAGCTATTGTTTTTTTAAAATCGCTGCAAGATAATGGATAAATTTTATTTGTCTTAGATGCATTGTAAATACAAAATTCAATATTATTTTTTTTATAACACGCGAACAAAATTATGTTTTCATTTCATCCTTTAGCACAATAGGTTTTTCGCCATTTGGTAAAACAGGTTCAATTTTATTAAAATATTTTTGAAAGACAATCCAACAAAAGAAGGAAAAAATAACACCAACGAAACTACCAACCGTCACATCGAGCAAAAAATGTTGGCCCAAATAAATCCGGCTGTAACCGACCAAAGCACCTAATGCCACCAGAGGAATTGCATATTTTTTATTTTTTAACGCAAAGGCTAATATCGCTACCAGTGCAAAAGCAGAAGTGGTATGCCCCGAAGGAAAAGAATGAAAATTATGAAGGGTTACGTGATCAATAAAATAGGGATAATTACTATTTTTAAGAAACATAGCAGGACGTCCTTCACGAATAAAAGCTTTTAATACCTGTGCAAATATCCCGGATGTGGCAAAGCTGACAAATATCATAAAGCTCAGGAAGCGCTTTTTAAATAAAAGCGCAACGATGCATATAATAATCGAAAAAAAGCCATCGCCTATAAAAGTAACACCGATAAAAAAATAATTTAAAAAATCAGAGTGGTATGGGTTTAGGAGAAGGAAAGCTGCTTTTTTGGTATCAATTACTAAAAGAATAATAGCAATGATCAAAAGAAAAAAATAACCAAGAAAAAAAGTTTGGTTTTGCTTATAAACAGATTTTAAAGTCATCCACGTTTTATTCAGGATTTTCAAAAATACACATCTTATTCAATTGATTTAAATTGAATTTAAAAAGCGCTCAAAATATTTCCAATAACAAATTTTTGCTAATTTCCAATGTTAAGAAATTATTATCAACTACAAAATAAAGAATTTACAATCATTGTTATTCTATTTTTGCCGCTATGGGAAATTCAATATTGAAATTTTTTCTGCCAAAAGATAAAGTGTTCTTTCAATTATTTGAAAACGTTTCAGAAACAGTTGTTCACATGGCTGAAAATCTTAACCAATTGATTCATGAAAAAGACGTTTTAAAAAGAGATATTTTAATAAAACAAATTGCAGATCTTGAACATGTGAATGACGATAACACTCACCGCATATTTACTGAATTAGGAAGAAATTTTATAACACCTTTCGATCGCGAAGACATTCATTACCTCGCTACTTCCCTTGATGATATTTGCGATTATATTTATTCAGCCGCCAAAAAAATTAATTTTTATAAAGTTAATCCCGATAATGATACTCTTAGAAAAATGGCAGAACTGATATTAAATAGTTGCACGGAAGTTAGAAAAGCGGTTATTGAATTAAGAGATATGAAAAACCTGCGTAAAATAACTGACGCGATGGTGGCCATTAATAGTATAGAAAACCAGGCTGATGACATATTTGATGTAAGTATCGAAGATCTTTTTGAAAATGAGCCGGACGCAAAAGAAGTAATTAAAAAGAAAGAAATCTACCAGGTGATGGAAATTGTTACTGATAAATGCGAAGATGCAGCTAACGTGATTGAATCTATCATTATCAAATATGCTTAAGCAGAAGGCTTAACGCTGAAAGCTGATTTTTAAAAATTTAGTATGTTCATTTTTTTGGTTGCCATTGTTGTTCTTGCGCTTGTATTTGATTATATAAATGGTTTTCATGATGCCGCCAATTCAATAGCGACCATAGTTTCAACAAAAGTACTCACGCCTTTCCAGGCTGTAATTTGGGCTGCTGCTTTTAATTTTATCGCATTTTTTATTTTCAGAGAGCATAAAGTCGCCGGCACCATTGCAAATATAATGTCGGAACATATTATTAATTTTAAAACAATTATCGCGGCCACTATCGCTGCCATTAGTTGGAATCTTTTGACGTGGTACTATGGAATTCCTTCCAGTTCTTCTCATACCCTAATTGGTGGCCTTGCGGGTGCGGCACTTGCGGCGGGTGGCCTGGCCGGGGTAAATACGCATCCCATTTTTATTGCATTAATATTTATGATTTTGTCACCGTTTATTGGGTTATTATTCGGATTTATAATTACGGTGATTACGGTAAATATTGCAAAAAGATCCCGCCCTTCCAAAGCCGAAAAATGGTTTCGCCGACTTCAGTTATTGTCGTCTGCTTGTCTTAGCCTTGCGCATGGCGGCGGCGATTCTCAAAAAACAATGGGATTGATACTAACTGCTATTTGGTTTTACAATAAAAGTGCACACGGAGTCACAATTTCAATTGAAGATATGGCTATGCCAGAATGGTTGCCCCTCGCCTGTTATTCCGCGATCGCATTAGGGACCATGTCTGGAGGATGGAGAATTGTAAAAACAATGGGAACACGCATTACCAAAGTAAACCCGTTAGAAGGTTTTTGCGCAGAAACAGCAGGCGCTGTCACTATCTTCATGACTATCTTTTTCGGAATTCCTGTAAGTACTACTCATACGCTTACCGGCGCCATTGTAGGAGTAGGCGCCACCAAACGCTTGTCTGCCGTGCGTTGGGGCGTAACTGTTAGCCTCGTTTGGGCATGGATTCTTACGGTTCCTGTTAGTGCGCTTGTAGCTGCGGTGGTTTACTATATTATTCATTTCCTTTCCTGAAATAAATTCTTATCATTCAATTTTTATAATCAATTTTCTATTACTTTGTAAGATGGATAAAATATTAGTAACCGGCGGTTGCGGCTATATCGGCGCTCACACAATTGTTGATTTAATTGAAAATGGATTCCAACCGGTTTCCATCGATAATAATTCCCGATCTTCAACTTCTTTACTTACAGGTATTAAAGAAATTACAGGCGTTAGCGTTAAAAATTACAAGGTAGATCTTGCCAACTTTGATGATACGTATGCAGTTTTTCAGGAAAACACAGATATAAAAGGGATTATTCATTTTGCGGCGTTTAAGGCCGTCGGCGAATCAGTAGAAAAGCCACTTGTGTATTTTGAAAATAATTTAACTTCCCTGATGAATGTTTTAAAATGTGCCAAAGAATTTGAAGTACCTCATTTTATTTTTTCCAGTTCATGTACCGTTTATGGAAGCCCTGATAAAATTCCTGTGACAGAAGAATCGCCAATAAAGCCCGCTGAATCTCCCTATGGTGCTACCAAACAAATGGGAGAAGAGATTGTAAAAGATGTAACCAAAACCGGAGGTTTAAAAAGTATTTTATTGCGATATTTTAATCCGGTTGGCGCGCATCCTTCCGCTCTGATTGGCGAATTGCCTTTAGGAAAACCTGAAAACCTTGTGCCGGTAATTACCCAAACTGCCGTGGGGAAAATAAAAGAGGTTATCGTTTATGGCAATGATTATGAAACAAGAGATGGTTCCTGCATCCGCGATTATGTTCATGTTTGCGACATCGCACATGCGCATATTCTTGCACTGCAACATTTAATAGACAACAAAAATGCCGGTGATTGCGAGATCTACAATCTTGGAACAGGAAATGGAGTATCTGTTTTAGAAGCCATTCAATCTTTTGAAAAAATAAGTAATAAAAAATTAAATTATAAAATAGGCCCTCGCCGCCCGGGCGATATAATGGCTATTTACGCCAATAATTCTTTAGCCAAAGAAAGCCTTAACTGGAATCCGAAATATATGTTGGATGAGATGATGTCAACCGCGTGGAAATGGCAATTAAAGCTACAGGCCGATGAGACGTTGCATAATAATATGAATTTCCAAATGAATTAAGAGTTTATATTCTCCCGCGAAATAAGATTATGAGGTATTTGTTGCTTTACTGTTGAATAGTAACCAACAAATAGCGAGTATTTCTATTCTGCTGTTTTTAAATTATGCCTAATATGAAGTGACAGGTAAAAGACTATGAAAAGGAATTAGTTTTTTCGACTGTAAAATATAAATTACCATTTTCTTATACTATTTTATCCTATTTACTTAGAATTTGTAATATCCTGTCTTCTAATAGAAGACCTATATTAAGCTGTACAAGGAATTTATTGTGATTAATTTATATCCTTTTATTATATTATTTTAGTAAATCGTTAACTTTATTTTCTCCATGAGTAGCTTTTCCCTACTTTCACTGTCTCATTGCTAATTATAAAAAAAAGCGATTATACTTTCTAAATATTTTCATTCTTCAATCACTTCATTATGAGAAAAAAAATCCAAGTCTTTATGAGAAAAGAAATATTAGTAACCTGTATTTTTACGTTGCTATGTTTTTTTCAGTCTTTTGCACAGCAAAAAACTATTACAGGAAAAGTTACAAGCGCAGTTTCAGGACAGCCTTTAGTGGGTGCTACAATTGCGGTGAAAGGGACTCCGGAAGGAACGCAAACTAATCTGGAAGGAAATTTTACCATTACGGTTCCTGCTTCTTCCCAGACAATAGTCATTTCCTCCGTGGGATATGAAACTCAAACGATATCGGTAGACGGCAGAGCCACGATAGATGTACAGCTATCACTTTCTAATTCAAAATTGAATGAAGTAGTTGTGGTTGGTTATGGATCTACAAAGCGAAAAGACCTTACAGGTGCAGTAAGTAGTATAAGTGCTAAAGAAATTGAGAAGGTGCCGGTAACTACTTTAGCCCAGGCACTTCAGGGAAGGGCGCCTGGTGTTCAGGTTACCAATGACGATGGCGCACCCGGAGGTGGAGTACAAGTTCAGATTAGGGGCGTTGGTAGTTTAGGAAACAACGATCCATTATATGTTGTTGACGGTTACCCGATAAGTGGTGGTATTAATACTCTGAACCCTGACGATATTGCCACAATAGATGTCCTTAAAGATGCTTCTGCTACCGCAATTTATGGTAATAGGGCTTCTAACGGTGTTGTTATTATTACAACAAAACGAGGTAAAAATAATGGAGTTCAGATTTCCCTTGATGCAAATGATGCCATCCAGGCAAAGCCGAAAATGTATAATGTATTGAATGCGCAGCAATGGGGCGCTCTTGCTTATGCGCATTCTCCTGCTGCTGTTGATGGTTATACTCCATTACCCAACTGGGCCAATGCAGACACTTTACATGAGGCTAATTGGCAGGATGCCATATACCAACAAGGGCTAAGACAGAATTACAATGTTGCCATCCGGGGCGGCTCTGATAAAGTGAGTTCAGCCTTTTCTATCGGCTATTTAGATCAGAAGGGCATTGTATTAGGCTCTGATTTTAAAAGATTTAACCTTAGCACTAATTTAGATTATAAGGCTTTTAAATGGCTAAAGTCATCAACCAGCTTCAAATATAGCAGGGGAAATAGCCAGGTTGCGTTTGGCACAGGGGGCCAGGGAGCCGGCGCAGGATTAGGATATTTAACCAAACTGCCGCCGACCTTAGATGGAGGAAACTTGATTACCAGCCAGATTAAAGATGGAATGGGTAATTATGGATTCTTTAATCCTAATAACCAGAGCGTTAGAAACTGGGGCAGCGGACCTGTATATAATATAGAAACACAAGACCAAAAAAATCTTACCAATTATTTCCTGGG
>JBDTHD010000059.1:0-14901 GCA_039937075.1 Ginsengibacter sp.
TTGATTATTATTTATTTCGCTCCCGATTGCGAACATTGCCAGGTGTTGATGAAACAGCTTTTTCAAAAAATAAATGCCTTTAAAAATACAGAGATTGTAATGGTAACTTTTGAATCGCTGAATGATATTGCGGGTTTCGAAAAACAATATCAAACCGCCAAATATCCAAACATAAAAGTAGGCGTTGAAGTTCCGGTTTTCTTTTTTAAAAATCATTATCAATTGGATCATACACCCTTCACAGCGCTGTTTAATAAAAATGGTAAGTTAGTGGTTTCTTATAAAGATTATACACCTGTTGATGAACTAATAAAATGGGTGAAGGCCATCGAAAAAAAATAATCAGAGACATGTTCATCAGAAAATAACTATGAAAACTTTTGCCGAAAAAATTATTTCATTCAATAAAAACATTTCTTTTGATGGTCGATTGCCTGACAAGATCGGCATCATGAATCCATTTAAAGAAAATGAAAATGCGCTCCGTATTTCATCTGAGTTTTATAGAAAATTTTACAACGATTTTAATAAGCGCCATATTATTTTCGGAATCAATCCGGGAAGGTTTGGTGCAGGAATTACCGGCGTTCCCTTTACGGATACCAAAAGATTATTAAGTCAATGTGGAATTGAATTTTCCGGAATAAAAACCCACGAACCTTCTGCAACATTTGTCTATGAGGTAATCAACCATTTTGGTAGTGCAAAGAATTTCTATGCAAAATTCTATATTCAATCTCTTTGCCCGCTTGGATTTACTATCGTTAATGATAAGGGAAAAGAAATTAATTACAATTACTACGATAGCAAAGAACTGGCAGATTTGATGTATGATTTTATCATTTCCAATATAAAAAAGCAAATCAGAATTGGTGTATCTACCGATGTCTGTTTTTTATTTGGAACAGGAAAAAATGAAAAATTTTTCAGGAAAATAAATGACGAGTTTCATTTTTTCAAGAAAGTAATTTCGTTGGAGCATCCGCGATTCATTATGCAATACAAATCAAAATCCAAACAATTGTATATTGATAAATATTTGAAGGCCTTTGATGAAGCACAGTAAAGCCATAAATAGATGGAATTTTTATTTCGGTAAATCAAAAAGAGGTTTATTATTGATCTGCTATTAAGAACCGATTTACTCATAAATTCAGAATAATATCCATAAAAAAAAATCACTTTCGGAAAAACAAAAAAATCAGTTGCCTGGGTTGGTATTTGATCCTGAATGGTGGCCGAAGACGTTGCAATCATGGGATTTCTCTCTTACTGCCTGCGATGAATTCCTTTAAAAAAAGCTATGCACCAGTAATAGGTGACTTTTAAGTAAAATATCTATACCCAATCTGAATGATTTTTCATAACACTGGTTTCAAAAAAAAGCGCTCTTTTAGAGCGCTTGAAATATCTTTTACCTCAAATTTTATTTCGATTTAGCCACCACTTCTTTTACTTCGGGAATCATTCTCTTCATCATGCCTTCTATGCCGGCTTTTAAAGTAATCATTGAAGACGGGCAGCCACTACAGCTTCCCTGCATCATCAGGTTTACCGTTCCGTCGTCATAGCTTAAAAACTGTATCGCGCCGCCATCCATTTCTACTGCCGGCTTTACGTAATTTTCTAATAATTCTTTTATCCTTTTTACTACATCTCCGTCATCCACATGTATTTCATTGGTGCTTTCGGTCTTTCTCGCAGCCAGTTCTTCTTCATTAATAATTACATTTCCTTCTTCAAGATATTCTTTCAAAAACTGTTTTACAGAAGGGATAACATCCTGCCAATCTTCCGTTTCATCAGTCTTTGTAAGTGTCACAAAATTGCTTGCTATAAAAACAGATTTGATAAAGGGAAAAGCAAACAATTGGATCGCCAGCGGAGAGGCTGAAGCGCTTTCTTCATCTTTAAAATCAACACTTTTTCCCGGGTACAAAAGTTTGTTTGCCACAAATTTCATGGTTTCGGGGTTGGGAGTCATTTCGGTATAAATACTAACAACAGTATTGCCGGTTTTTATCATAACAAATTTTTTTTTAGACTTACAAAGGTAAAGATTAAACGTGAGACCGATTCTGCGAGACTGGTAATTTAATAAAAGTTTATAGTCAATTTTAAACGTTACGAAGATTTTTTGAAGTATCCTTGTCAAGGAACCAATGTAATTCTCCGGTTTCAGGAGCAATTAATTGAGCAGGTAATTCCGATGGCGTTTTAACTCCCTCCAAAACCTGTTCTAAAACCGCTGCTTTTTTTTCACCATCAATCATAAAAACAATTTTCTTTGCTTTGTTTACAATCACGGGCATCAGCGTAATGCGGTACATTTCCTGTTTTTCATTATAAACAGAATTAACCCAATGATAATTGTCGTCAATTATTTGAGAACCCGGAAACAAAGAAAGTGTGTGTCCATCATCGCCCATGCCAAGCAAAACAAGGTCGAAACTGTGATGAGTACTATCAAAATATGTATGAAGCATTTTTCTATATTCGGTTACCGCAAAATTAGGTTCTATGTCCGTTCTCATAATATGGATTTGCGAAGGGGGAACATCTACATGATTTAGTAAAAGCTCAAAAGCCATTTTCGCGTTATTGCGCTCATCAGTAAAAGGTACGACTCTTTCATCGCCCCAAAATATACGCACGCTAGGCCAATCAATCCGGCTTTTATATTTTTCAGAAGCTAATTTTTGATATAAAACTTTAGGAGTTTCCCCGCCGGAAAGTACCATGGAAAAAGATTGCTGTTCCTTTAAAGTTTCTGTAACCAAGTCGCAGATCCACTCCGCGAGGTTGTCACTTAGGATTTCTTTGTTGTCGAAGATATGTAGTTTCATTTTTCTTTATGTTTAGTCGGCTGTGAAATCCAGGTATGCCCGTCCTTTGCTATAAGAGCTTCGGCGGCTTCTGGTCCCCACGAATCCGGTGAATAATTCGGAAAATCAATTGGTTTGCGCGCGCTCCAAATATCCAGAATAGGCATTACAATTTTCCATGCTGCTTCTACCTGGTCGGCACGCATAAACAATGTGGCGTCTCCATCCATTACATCATACAACAGTGTTTCATATGCTTCGGGTTCTTCTCCATTGTAAGCATCTTCATAACTGAAAATCATATTTACCGGGTTAAGCACCATTGCCTGGCCAGGACGTTTTGCCTGGAAAGTAAGACAAATATCCATTTCAGGCGAAATTCCTATTGACAATCGGTTGGGCCTCCAGGTTTCAGTAGCTTCTTTAGGGAATGCAAAGTCAGGTGCAGGTTTGAATTGAATAGTCAATTCGGTAGATTTTTCGTGAAGGCGTTTACCGGTGCGCACATAAAAAGGAACGCCTTCCCAGCGCCAATTGTCTATATAGAATTTTACAGCGGCAAAAGTTTCTGTATTGGAATTAGGATCTGTGCCTTTTTCTTCCTTATAACTGGGCACCTTTTCGCCCTGCATCCATCCGGAATTATATTGACCACGGGCTGCATAATCCTGCACCTTTTCCTTCGGTATTCGCCTGATGGCATTTAGCACATCTACTTTTTTATTCCTGATTTCATTAGCGTCAAATGAAACCGGCGCTTCCATTCCTATCATACAAACCAACTGTAAAATATGATTTTGTATCATATCGCGCATGGCTCCTGCTGTTTCATAATATCCGCCACGCCCCTCCACGCCTACCGTTTCGGAGGCTGTAATCTGAACATGTTCTATATAATTCCGATTCCAAAGTGGCTCAAACAATGCATTGGCAAAACGCAAAGCAAGAATGTTTTGTACTGTTTCTTTTCCCAAATAGTGATCAATTCTAAAAATCTGGTCTTCATCAAAAAATTCACCCAGCATCTGGTTCATTTCAACGGCACTTTTTAAATCATGGCCAAATGGTTTTTCTACCACTATCCTGGTGCATTTTTTATCCTTACATACTTCCATTTTTCCGATATTCTTTACAATTGCAGGTACCAACTGTGGTGCTACAGCCATATAAAAAACAACATTGGGATGAAGCCCCGCCTCTGATTCTTTTTCCTTTTCTATCTCCGTAAGTTTATCATAAGCTTTGGCGTCCGTAACATCCATCGAAAGGTAGGTAAGGTGTTTGGAGAATGCTTTCCATTTACCATCAGAATCTTTGGTTCGCGAAAACTGGTCGATGCCTTCTTTTAAATGCTTTTTGTATTCTGTATCTGAATATTCAGAACGGGCAATACCTACAATGCTAAAATGATCCGGCATCGCGTTGTCCAAAAAAAGATTGAATAATGCCGGGTTTAATTTCCTGAAATTCAAATCGCCGCTGCCTCCAAAAATGAATACAATCGTCGGTGGTAATTTTTTATAATCTAACATTCTTTTGTCTTAATTTTTAAATTAACCTTTTTGAAAAACAGGTTTTCTATTTATTTGTTTGTTTACTATCTGACTTTATTACTAATCACCTATTACTTTTCACCTTCTTCCCAAACGGTATGAAAAATTCCATCCTGGTCAATTCTTTGGTAAGTGTGCGCTCCAAAAAAATCGCGTTGCGCCTGTACTAAATTAGTAGGTAACAAGTTGCGGCGGTAAGCATTAAAATAATTTAATGAGGCCATCATGCCCGCAGCCGGATAATTATGCAACGTTGCTGCAGAAACCACGTTACGCATTGAAGTCTCTTTTTGCTGCAGCAATTTTGCGATTGTTTTATCCAGCAACAAATTGTTCAAATCTTTATTTTTATAGCATTCTTTAAATATGTCGAGCATCGCAGAACGGATAATGCAACCCCCCCGCCAAACGCTTACTACTTCGGGTAAAGGAATATCCATCTTCAATTCTGTTGATGCAACGGTAAGCATCGCGAGGCCTTGCGCATAGCTTATTAAAGAAGCGAAATAAAATGCATCGCGAAGCTCGCTGATAAATTGTTTTTTATCCGTGTCAATTGTTTCCGGATTTGTTTTATAAATAGAAGCCGCTTGTTTTCTCTCATCAATCAATGAAGAAAGATTCCGCATCATAACTGCTGAATCTATTGTTGGAATTGGCATTGGCAAATCCAGGCCTTCCTGCGATGTCCATTTTCCAGTTCCTTTAGCGCCTGCTTTGTCCAGGATCATGTCAACTAAATAATTATTAGTTTTATCATCTTTCTTTTCAAAAATAATTGCTGTAATTTCTAATAGAAAAGATTTAAGATCGCCATTGTCCCATTCTGCAAAAACATCATGAAGTTCATCGTTTGTCATTTGCAAACCGTGATGCATCAAATCGTAACATTCGCTGATGAGCTGCATTATCGCATACTCAATACCGTTATGTACCATTTTTACATAATGTCCCGCCGCGTCGTGGCCTAAATATCCGACACACGGTTCGCCGTTTACTTTTGCCGCAACGGCTTTTAAAATAGGCGACACTTCTTTGTACGCTTCTTCATCGCCACCGGGCATAATACTTGGCCCTCTTCGTGCTCCTTCTTCGCCGCCCGAAATGCCGATGCCCATAAAATGAAAACCAATATCTTTTAATTCTTTGATTCTTTTTAACGTATCGGTATAATGAGAATTTCCACCGTCAATAATAATATCGCCTTTTTGCAATAAAGGTTTTAAATCACCGATAACGCTGTCCACCGGTTTCCCCGCAGGAACGAGCATCATTAATTTTCGCGGTGTTTTTAATTTCGCAATCATTTCTTTCAAAGAATTCACTCCCTTCACATTAGTGTCTCCTTTTACATCGGTATCTTTTGAAGCAGCGGCTTCCAGGGCTTTTGTCTTCTCAGGATTTGTATCATATCCAATGACTGAAAAACCGTGATCGGCCATATTCAGCAAAAGATTACTTCCCATCGTGCCAAGACCGATCATTCCAAAATCATATAATTTTTCATCCATAAGTAAAATATTAGTGTGTAAAATTAGTGAAAATGGATTTGTGGTTTTCAAAATCTAATTTTGATTTTAAATTAACCTTAATAATCTTAACCATTGTAAGAACGCAGAATCTGTACCTTTGCGCCATGAAAAAGAAAATCATCACGTACACTGTGTTTTCTGTGGTACTGCTCACCGCCTTCTATGTTTCACTCTCTTTTACCAAAGGTTATTTTGAGGTAAAATTGCCCGTAATGAGCTATGTGCAGAATTTTTCATTTACCGATCAAAATGGTCAGCCGGTAACCCAAAATAGTATTGATAATAAAGTATACGTTACCAATTATTTTTTTACAACCTGCAAAGGCATCTGCCCAAAAATGAATTTTAACCTGAAAGGCGTTTATGATAAATTTAAAAACGACCAGGATTTCGCTATTATTTCTCACAGTTCTATGCCCGAAACTGATACTGTAGCAGCTCTGAAAGCTTATGAAGATAAAATGCTTCCCAACGATCACAATAATCCTGCAAAATGGTATTTTGTAACAGGAAATAAAGATTCATTGTACAAAATGGCGCGCCAGAGTTACGTGCTCGACAATCCTAATAACAATAGCGAAAATATCAACGAAGCCTTTATTCACACCCAGTTTATTGCTTTGATAGATAAGCAAAAAAGAGTTCGTGGAATTTATGATGCATTAAAACCAACAGAGATTATAAGGCTTGAAAAAGATATTGCGACTTTGCTGAAAGGAAAAGACGCGTAGTAAACGAACAAATTTGCAAGATTCCTATTTTATTTTCTTATAAATTTTACAATATCCTTCACCAACGTTTTATCCAAAGACATCGCTCCATCGGTATAAGTTTTATTTTCATCAACACAATCCTTTCCGGCATTTTTTAAAGTGTGAGACATAGTTGGAATAATATCTAAAGTGCTTTTTTTATTGGCTTCATGCAGATTTTTTGCATCCACTTCCTGTACCTGGATATCACATCCGCCCTGTAAAATAAGAATGGGGCAATTGAGCTTTTTAATTTCCTTTTGCGGAGAATATTTCAACCAGGAAATCATATATGGCTGAATAGATTTTCTGAAAAGCATAGTCAGGCTGGAAGGAATGCCATCCACTTCTTTACCCTTTTTTAGCTGATTAAAAATCACGGGAATTTGTTGCTTTACTGAATCAAGTAACGGTGCCTTCTGCATCTGTTCGTTCAGGATTACATCAATCGGCCTGCCCGCGCCGGCTACAGAAATGTAACCACTTACTCTACTTTTTTCTGAGACCAGCATTGCTACCAAAGAGCCTTCGCTGTGCCCTATAAAATAAATATCTTTAAATCCGAGCGTATCATGCAAATAATCAAATATTTTTTCAGCGTCTTTTACATAATCATCAAAAACCAAATCACCTTCTTTCATTCCTTCAAAAGCGCTTTTTGCAATGCCGCGTTTGTCATACCGGAATGTGGCAATATTTTCTGAATCTAACGAGTATGCAAGCATTTGATATTCATTAGTCGCCCGGCTGATGGTACTATTTGCATTTCTATCGGTTGGCCCTGAACCGGCTATAATAATTGCTAACTTTTGCCGGTTATTTTTTGATAATAAAGTTCCATATAATTGGGCTCCTGCTGCTGATGTAATTGAAATTTCTTTTTCACCAGGATAAACAACGCCCAAATTTATTTTAGTGTCAGCATCTCCGTTAGTACGTGAAAAATTCAAAGTTATTTTGTGTTCGTTTTGTGTCCACATTCCCACGATGGAATCGTTGCCCACAAATTTCCCTTCATAAGAACCAGAAACTAAACTAACTCCAAGATGAATGCTATCATCATCAGCGCTACTAGAACTGAACGGAAGGTTATGCGCATTTTGTTTGGGGCTGTCCCATTTACCTTCGGTCTTCCCTTCGTTGCTTTTATTAAAATGAAAAACAATTGGCAGTTCGGTGCTGTTTACGTCAATGTGCCCTTCCCAGTTTCCGATTATTTTTTGGGCAAATAAAGATGGAGAGATAAAAACTATGATTAAAACAAGCCACTCTAATTGCTTCATTTTTTTTATCAAAGCTATCAAACAAATTTTTCAGGAAGTAAGGTTTCTGAAAACCTCTTCCAGGCTTTTGCCCTGGGTTTTGAGCGAGAGAATATCAAGGTCGTTTTGAAGGCTAACTTCGAGTAATTGTTTTTTTACTTTTTCAGGATCTGAAGTTTGGAGCTGATATTGATTTCCATTTTCTTCCACTTCTTCTACACCGGTTAAGTTTTTTAATAATTCCAAATTTGCTTTTTTACCAAACTCCACCAAAATTACATGCGTGTTTTTATTGGAAGATTGCAGCTTTGCCAGCGTATCGTCTGCAACAATTTTGCCTTTGCTGATAATAATAATCCGGTCGCAAACACTTTCTACTTCCTGCAAAATATGCGATGAGAAAAGAACTGTTTTATTTTTGCCCAACTCTTTTATTAATTGCCTGATTTCTACGATCTGGTTAGGATCTAGACCTGTAGTAGGTTCATCAAGAATTAAAATTTTAGGATCATGAATAAGAGCGGCAGCGAGGCCTACTCTCTGTTTATACCCTTTACTAAGCTGCCCGGTTTTTTTATTACTTTCGGGGCTTAGGCCAGTAAGTCCGATTACTTCTTCAATACGGTTTTTAACGCCTGTCTTTAATTGATGAATACCCGCAATAAATTCCAAATATTCGCGAACATACATGTCGTAATAAAGCGGGTTTCCTTCAGGTAAATATCCAATTTGTTTCTTGGCTTCTACCGCATCTTTATCTACTTTAATGCCGTTTACAGTTGCCTCGCCCGAATCAGCGGAAAGATACCCTGTTATAATTTTCATTGTAGTGGATTTGCCCGCGCCATTTGGGCCTAAAAATCCAATAATCTCATTATTCGCCGCTGAGAAGGAGACGTCATCCACTGCTTTTTGCCGGCCATATATTTTGGTGAGATTAGAAACTACGATAGACATAGAAGCAAATGTAAAAAAAATTAATGTGGATTTTTTTGAATTTAATTAGGCTAGTAAAGGGATTGTAAACAAAATCTTTGTCAGTAAACCCACAAATAGCAGGTATTTCTGTTTTGGTCAGGGAACCGGATCGTGACCATGGCCGCCCCACGGATTACATCTTCCAATTCTTTTTATCGTGAGCCATCCGCCTTTTATCGGACCATATTTTTTAAAAGCTTCAATTCCGTACTGCGAGCAGGTGGGCGTATAACGGCATGAAGGGCCCATCCATGGAGAAATAATTAATTGGTATATTTTTATTAATCCGATAAAAGGAAGAGCTAATATTTGCTTAGCGGACTTCATAATGCAAACTTACACCGTTCTTTCTCTTGAAATGTCAGCTACGAGAATAGACGCCATCGCCAAAGCTGCATCTTTAAGCATATTGGTGATAAATAACATTTTTATATGAATATTGACGGAACGTACAATTCCCGGTACATCCACCGAAAAAACGATAATCAATAATAGCAACGCTAAAAGATAACCGGCAATTTTTGAATAACGGTCAATGATAAACGCCAGGGCGGCCAGTAAAAAGCCAGCTCCTGAAATATAAACCATCCATTTTGAAGCAGGCAGGAAATTAGGAACATTGGCCGACATGTGGCTGGCATTCAAAATATTATTAGCGCCAAAAAAAGCGATAATGATGGCAAAAATAATAATAGCCAACCTTGTAGAAATAAGATTTTTCATCAAAAAATTTCATTAAATATAAAATTAATTAGACTTACCCTAAAAGAAATTCTCTAAAACAGTGCAAACCTAAAAATTAAATCGCTTTTTTTTATAAAATAATAGGCTTCGGTCTTTTCAATCATACGTCAAATCCTTATCTTTGCGCAAAATTCAGAAGAAGTATGGATTCTAAATGCATGAAATCTTTATTGGTAGCGGTTTTCAGCGTATTTTTACTATCATTTTCGCAAACCGCTTTTTCGCAGGAAAATCACGAAGAGCACCCAAAAACGGAAGAAAAATTTGATCCGACTACGGCTATCTTAAACCATGTGCAGGATGCCTATGAATTTCACTTCTTTTCTTACGGCGATTTCCATGCCTCTATTTATTTACCGGTAATATTATATTCACCGCAAAAAGGGCTTTCCGTATTCTCTTCCAGAAGATTTGGACACGACCACGATCAACAGTATGATGGCTATAAAATGCAAGGTGAAAATACTATCGTTCCCGCAGAAGCAGGAGTAACGATGTATGATTTTTCTTTAACCAGGAATGTTGTTCAAACATTGCTTGCATTAGCGCTATTTACGATATTAATGATAAAAATTGGCAACAGGTACAAGAAAGGCGAAGGCGTTGTTTCGGCGCCATCAGGCGCACAGGGATTTATGGAGCCTATCATCATTTTTATAAGGGACAACGTTGGAAAAAATAATTTGGGCAACAGGTGGGAAAGATATATGCCTTATCTTCTTACCGTGTTTTTCTTTATTTTGATTAATGCACTTTTTGGGATGATCCCCGGAACAGCTAATGTTGCGGGCAATATTGCTTTTACTTTAGTGCTCGGACTTATTTCGTTGGTCGTTATTCTTTGTAGCACCACCGCCCATTTCTGGAAACATATTTTATGGCCTCCGGACGTTCCTTTTTTGGTAAAAGTTATTTTAGTTCCGGTAGAGCTTTTTGGTGTATTTGTAATTAAGCCGGGAGCATTAATTATACGTCTTTTTGCCAACATGGTAGCTGGTCATATTGTAATATTAGCTTTCATTTCGCTCATTTTTATATTTGGCGCTATGAGCGCTACAGCGGGTTATGGCTTTTCTCCTTTCTCAGTAATATTTGTAGTATTCGATTATTTTATAGAAATATTAGTGGCATTCATCCAGGCATTTATTTTCACCGTTCTTACCGCTATATTTATCGGCCAGGGCTTTGAAGGAAGCGACCATGATGTGCCATCAAATGATCACGCTTTTTTGTAAACTTTTTTATTCATTTCAAAACCAAGAATTATGTCACTAATGACTTTTTTATTTGAAGCTGGACTCTCACACATGGGTGGAGCTATCGGCGCCGGTCTTGCTGCTGTTGGAGCAGGTATCGGAATTGGCCAGGTAGGTAAAGGAGCAGTTGAAGGAATTGCCCGCCAACCGGAAGCAGCTAATGAAATTCGTGCTAACATGATCCTTGCGGCTGCGTTGGTAGAAGGGGTAGCCCTTTTTGCAGTTATTGCAGGATTATTGGCTGTATTGAAACCAGTCACAGGAGCATAAAAGCTCCAGGCGTTACCGCACACAGCGAATTTTTTTACTGTATCCAAAGCACAGGGCGGAGGATACAGTATTTTTAAAAATTCTAAAACTTTTTATATTTAATTTAAACAATAAAGTATGGAACTTTTACTTCCAAAATTAGGCTTGATTCTCTGGACACTGGTTGCCTTTATCATTGTGCTTTATATACTGGGCAAATATGCTTGGAAACCTATTTTAAAATCTTTAGATGACAGAGAAAAAAATATTTCTGATTCCATTCTTTCTGCGGAAAATATGAAGAAAGAAATGGCGGCCATGCAAAGTGAAAATGAAGCCCTGTTAGCAAAAGCACGTGAAGAAAGATCGCAGATGATGCGGGAAGCCAAAGAAATACGCGACAAGATGATCCAGGATGCAAAAGAGCAAGCCCGCCAGGAAACCAATAAAATAGTTGCGGATGCCCAAAGCGTAATCAATCAGCAAAAGATGGCAGCTATTACCGATCTGAAAAACCAGGTAGGAAATTTGGTGTTGGAAGTAAGTGAAAAAGTATTGCGCAGAGAATTAAACAACAAAGAAGACCAGGAAAAATACATACAGAATCTCGCTCAGAATATTGAACTGAATTAATTAAAAACGATATGAATAACCCTCGTTTAGCCCAGCGTTACGCCAAAAGCCTTATTGATATTAGTACGCAATTTGAAAAGTTGGAGGACGTGCACAATGACATTGTTTTTTTGAAATCTATTATCGATAAAAGTCGCGATTTTGTTCTGATGTTAGACAGCCCTATTATCAATGCTGATAAGAAATATAAAGTTATCAGTGCTATTACTAACGGAAACATTTCGAAGATTACCGAGACATTTTTAAAGCTGATTTGTAATAAAGGCCGCGAAGCCAATTTACCCGGCGTTATTCATTCTTTTATACAGCAATACAATACTATAATCGGACTCCACAATGCCAAACTAACTACGGCGACTCCGATAAGCAAGGAATTAGCGGATTCTTTTGTTTCAAAAATAAAAGAATCTACCTCTTACGATAATGTCCATTTAGAAACTGTCGTTGATGATAAAATTATCGGTGGTTTTATTTTACAAATGGAAGGCAAACTAATTGACAATAGCATTTTAAGAAATCTCCACGATGTTCACAAGCAGTTTGCTAATAACGATTATATGCATAAGTTGAGGTAAAATTTTTTCTTAAATTTTTTATTTTAATTTGTTATAGTAAACAAAGAAATAAGCTCACTTTTTGTTTCAGGAATTGTGATTTATTCTTTTCTGCTTTTGAATTTCTTTCAAATAAACAAAATAGGAATCCCCTTTATTTATTGATTTACTGCGGCATTTTTTATTTTCGTGTGTGCATCACAGATATCCAAAACCACAATCCTGTATAATTGTTTGTTTACTGCTGTAAATTCTTTTGACAAATTATTCATCATCGGATCCGCCTTCTTTGTTATAAGCTTTTATAAACAAAGCACCGAGGTTTTTTTGTGGTGGAATGTAATCTTCAAAAGTTTCCCTTATTTGTTGCGGAGCATGGCTGAATTGAGTTTCAAGGCCGGCCCACATCTGTCGCCAGTCAATGTTTTTCCCTTCACGAAGCGTATTATCCAGCGCATCAATGATAGGCTTGTTCACATCCATTGCGCCGGTTTCTTTAGTAGAAATAATATGCGCCTCAGGAGAATATTTTAAAATTGTTTTTAAATTTTGGTATCCACCGCACGAACCCAACATAATAATTTTAGCACTTTCGGGTAACTGCTGAATTGTATAAGGCAAATGATAACTGTGGCCCCTGTGAATGACAACAGTTGGTCTCAATCCTTTTGAATCAAGATAATCTATTAAATCGCTTTGGGCCTTCGCATCTTTATCTGTTTCATTATCAAGCGGAAGATTCGCAAAAATCCAGATAGGTTTTCCCCTAACAGATTTAATTTCTATCCATTCTTTTTTTTGAGTAATGCTCCAGTCGTTGCGCGGAAAAGAAGTAAGATAACTCGCATAGGAAGATTTTCCATCTTTGTCACCATAAAAGAATACCTGTTCTATTATTCTTCCTGAATCATCAGCAAGATAATTATAATCAACTGTGTAAATGGGCGGAATTCCAATTTCCTTAGAAAGGTCAATTCCGTTTTTCGGATCTGCAGAAAGAAAAATAGTTTTTAAAAGACTGTAAATTTTTTTCCCTCTTTCATTATCTTCTTTTATGCATCGCTGTTCATTCCATTCTACGTTTTGCAACATAGATTTCTGCAAATCGGGATTGGTAATGCTCCCATAAGAATCGGCTACATCCACTGCATCTTCAAGCGTTTTTGTTGTTTCTAATTTAGCCACAAAAGCCTGCATCAGCTTTTCGGAATTTTCTGGAGACATGGTTTTTAAGAATTCATCCAGTTTATTATAGCCAGCCGCCATTTTTATAAACTTTTTGAAATGGTCAAAATTGAGAGAGATAAGAAGCGAATCACCATGCGGAACAGGACCCATTTTCTGAATCATCCTGTCAAAACTATATTTATAACTTGATGTATAAATATCATTTTCACCCAAAACCATCATATAATAAAGTTCCTGTGCATCCAAAGGTTGCAAAGCTCTGAAACGTACGGCAGGACTTGGATTTTCATGTAACACGTTGATAGGATAAATAAAATGCTGAATCGCTTTTGCCTTCAGCATATCGAGCAAACCATTGGCGCCCAACATCGCTATCGGCGTATCTCCATGAACCATCCTTCCGTAATAATTAATTTCTGTTTTTACCAACAAACCATAATATCCAACGCTGTCATAATCAGCGCCGGTTTTCCCGGCAACTTTTTCAATATCAGCTATCGTTTTTTTGCCACTAATCAAATCGTCAAGAAAAGGAAAATAAAATAGTGCCCTGTTTTGGGTACTTAATTTTACCACCATTTTTATGCGCGGATCGTCAATCTGTCGTATCAATTTTCCTTGCGGACTGTGTGCAGATTGCGCATAAGTATATAATTGGCTCGGACTATTATTAAATGCTTCAATAATAAGTGTGTCGGCAAAAGGTTCGCTCACGTAAGGGCCAAGGTTTTGAAGTATCTTATCGGGATATAACCGACAAAATTTTCTAAACAAAGCAATTTTACTTTCATTGTAACCCGGATTATCTACAAAAATAGAAGCATTGATATTTCCAACCTCGTAAGGAACTTCTTTAATCAAAGGAGTCATACTTTCTCCTTTAATAGTCGCTTTTAAAATTTCACCGAAATTTTCTACCAAAGCCGGTGCAATTGATGGATTTATTTTATGAGTTTTCCAGCCAATAATGTAGTCTTTTAAAAGGTCTTCTATATAGCGCAGGTAACGTACTTTATCATTATTAGTAGAAACGGAATCTATTTCAATATCATTGCGCAAGACGTTTATTTTCCTGATTATTGCGTCAGTCACCTGCAGGTTTACATCCGGACTGGCGCTCACTTTTATAATTCCATCAAGGCGGCCATCGGCCTTATCAGCAAGCCTTTGCTCCTCTTTTATATGGTCGTGGAATATTTGCCTGCCAATAGGTATTTTGGTAGTGTCATTCTTAGCAGCGAAAGCCGGAATAAAGGAAATTAGAAAAAAATAAAAAAATAAAAACCTCATTATTGTATTTAGGTTATTAAAAGCAAAAATACTTCCAATAAACAAATCTAATCAATGCTTTATCTTATCGGTCATTTTATCGCCA
>JBDTHD010000060.1:0-8293 GCA_039937075.1 Ginsengibacter sp.
TCAATCATTTATTCACGATTACAAATATGCCTATCAATCGCTACATGGATTATTTACTCATTAATGGTAATTATGAAAAATACATGGAGAAATTAGTGGACGCTTATAATCCTGTAGCAGCTTCCAATGTAATGTGCCGCAATACCATTTCTATCGGTTGGGATGGTTATATTTACGATTGTGATTTTAACCAGATGCTCGAAATGAAAGTAGGTACTGAATCAAAACACATCAGCAAATTTAATGTTGCTGAGCTAAATAACAGGGAAATTATGATCGGGCAACATTGTTATGGATGTACTGCCGGCGCAGGTTCAAGCTGTGGGGGCGCAGTTACATAATTTATAAAAGAAATGAAATATTTTCTTCTGAATTGATTGTAGCTTTTATAAATCCTTTTTCATTATTTTCAGATTTAAATAGCACACCTGCCTCATCCCCAAAATATTTCAATAAATTATTTTCCATCTTCAAATAACTTCCTTCCGGCAAAGCCACGATTGAAATCTCTCGGTTCATTTTTAAATATTCTTCCAATCGCTGATCGCGGGTTTCACTATTAAACTCTTTTACTTTTTTATTAAAATAATGAGGATTTATCTGGAAAGGAAACAGGCCAAGGGCTTTAAAAGATTTTGGTTCAATAACAGGCATGTCATTCGTCGTAGAAATAGTTGGAGACAAAATATTGGAACCTGCGCTCCATCCAATATAAACGGTTCCTGCATTTACTTTATCACGGATCTTATTCAAAAGATCAAACTCATGAAGATCATGTAGTAACTTAAATGTATTTCCTCCTCCAACTAATATTACATCCGCTTTTTCAATCGTCGAAATCGCATTTTTCGGTAAAACCACATTGATTTTTAAAGCTGAATTTTTTAAGCCATCTTTTACCGAAATACCATATTCCTCATATTTTTGATCAGCGTTAGCAAAAGGAATAAAAGCAATATTTGTTGCTTTACTACCAATGAATTGATTAATAATTGGAGCTGCTTTTTCTAAAAATCCTGAGTTACCAGAGCGTGAACTACTGAGTGCGAGTATTTTTTTTGAAGCCATTTTTTTTATTTTATAACAGCAATGGGTAAACGAAATTATTGCAGCAAAATGAATTCGATTTTATCAAGTTCCTCTTTGCTAAATTGGATATTCTTGATGGTAGCAACACCTTCCTTCACCTGCTCTGGTTTACTTGCGCCAAGAATTACTGAAGTAATCCGATCATCTTTTAAAACCCACGCCAGCGCCATTTGAGCTAAAGATTGATTTCTATTCAATGCAATTTCATTTAACTTTTCTACTTTATTAATTACGGCGTCAGTTACCTGTGATTCGCTGATAGCACCATTTTTAAGATGTCGTCCCACTCTGGAATCTTTAGGAATTCCTTTGAGATATTTATCAGTTAATAATCCCTGCGCCAAAGATGAAAAAGTAATGCCACCTACCTTTTCTTGTTCTAAAACATCTAATAATCCATCTTCCACCCACCTGTCAAACATCGAATATCTTACCTGTTCAATTAAGCAAGGAGTGCCTAATTGCTGAAGCATTTGAATAGCTTTTTTGGCTTCTTCCGGATGATAATTAGAAATGCCAACATACAAAGCTTTGCCCTGGCGAACTATCAGGTCAAGTGCGGACATTGTTTCTTCCAATGGGGTTTCAAAATCAGGGCGATGATGATAAAAAATATCTACATAGTCCAAACCCATTCTTTTCAGGCTTTGATCCAGGCTGGCCACTAAATATTTTTTGGAACCAAAATCGCCATACGGCCCATCCCACATTTGATAACCAGCTTTGGACGAAATGATTAATTCATCTCGGTAATTTTTAAAATCCTGTTTAAAAATTTTACCAAATGTCTCTTCGGCAGCCCCCGGCGGCGGCCCGTAATTATTGGCTAAATCAAAATGCGTAATTCCATTATCAAAAGCAGCGTGCAGAATGTCGCGGCAATTTTCGTAGTTATCTATTTTTCCAAAATTGTGCCACAGACCGAGAGAAATTAAAGGCAATTTTATTCCACTATTTCCGCAGCGGCGGTATTCCATTTTTTCATATCTTTTTTCATCCGGTTGATAAGCCATACTTTTTTATTGTTGGTAGTGAAGAAAAAGAAAATCTTTTTCACAAAACTAACGACTGGATGATAAACCGACAAAGGAAATATGTAAAAGAAAAAATGGTAAGGTAAAACTGGATATTAAAAGAAGAATTAAAAAGCAACCTGCCAAGAAAAAATTACAATTGTAATTTTATTTCTTCATTGCTTTTATCATAAAAATGAAATTCAGTGAGGTGATAATTAGTATTGGATCGGGCTTTTATTTTTTGCTTAAATTTCATACTCCATCTCATTCTCTTTGACGGAAAACCTTTGGTCAGGTAAGAATAAAGAATTGGATGAACTTCAATGGTCAATCCCGTATGTTTTTGCATGATGAGATAACTGAGATTCTTTTCAATTTCATCTTCAAGAACCAATGTGGATGAAACTTTTCCGGTACCGGCGCAGGTGGAACACTGCTCCATTGTATTGATGTTGGTTTCCGGCTTCATACGCTGCCGCGTTATTTGCATCAGGCCAAATTTACTAATGGCCAACACAGCGTGCTTAGCACGGTCTGTTCGCATAAAACGTTCCATCTGGTCAGCAAGCCTCTTTTTATTTTCCGGCAGCTTCATGTCAATAAAATCTACTACTATTATTCCCCCGATATCCCTTAATCTTAACTGCCTGGCGATTTCCTCTGCTGCTTCCAGGTTGGTTTCCAACGCATTTTGTTCCTGGTTATTTCCTACGCTTTTATAACCACTGTTTACATCTATTACATGCAAAGCTTCTGTATGTTCGATGATAAGATAGGCTCCGCTTGGAAGATTAACAGTTTTACCGAAAGAGGCTTTTACCTGGCGCGTAATTCCAAAAGCATCAAATACGGGCGACCCATTATTATAGTAGGAAAGAATATCTACTTTTTCAGGAGCGATGCGTTGCAAATAGGTTTTGGTATCGTTATAAATGTTCTTGTCATTTACAACTATCTTATTAAAATCTTCGGTAAGTAAATCCCGAAGAATACTGTTGGTCTTACCTTCTTCGCTCAGTATTTTTGTTGGAGGTACAGAATTTTTTAAATTGTTCTGTATATTTTTCCAGGTGCTTATCAATCCCAACAAATCATCATGAAGTTCATTGGCAGGTTTTCCTTCTGCGGCTGTACGCACGATGACTCCAAAATTTTTCGGCTTTACGGCTTCGATAATTTTTTGCAGTCTTTTCCTTTCTTCAGAAGAATGTATTTTTCTTGATACCGCTAAGATATCGTTGAACGGAGTAAGTACAACATATCTACCCGGCAAAGAAATTTCGCAGCTGAGACGCGGGCCTTTCGCAGCGATTGGTTCTTTTAAAATTTGTACCAGGATATTTGGCTTGCCACTTAAAACTTCCGCGATCTTTCCTGTTTTTACAATCTCAGGCTCTACTTCAAAATTATCAAAATTCAATCCCGAAGGGGAATTGTCATTCATCATTGCTTTGGTAAATTTCAAAATAGAGCGGATGTAAGGGCTTAAATCCGAATAATGCAGAAAAGCATCCTTTTCAAATCCCACATCTATAAAAGCAGCGTTGAGGCCGGGAATTAATTTTTTTACTTTTCCTAAATACAAATCGCCGACACCAAAACTTGAATTTGCATTTTCGTTATGCATTTCAACAAGCTTTTTATCCTCAAGTAAGGCTATCTCAACTGCCAGTGGGGCAGCATTTATAATAAGTTCCTTGTTCAACCTTAAATTCTTTATTCAGTTTAAAAACAGACAGAAGGAAAAAGATAAAAGCCGGATATACCGGCGTATGTGAAAGTAAAAGTAAGTAATTAATTACCTCTTATTCTTGTGACGATTTTTTCTTAAACGTTTTTTACGCTTATGAGTAGCGATTTTATGACGTTTTCTTTTTTTACCGCAAGGCATAAATAGTTTTTTAATAATTTATAATAAAAGACAAATAATATTTTCTATTTCATTCGTCAATGTTGCAGATCTTTAATCACTAATTTCCCTTCAAAGCTTTTACCCGCTCATCAATTTCTTTGGAAAATGCAGGATTATTTACCAAATGTTTGCTTTGTTCGTACCACTTTATCGCATTTTGTTTATCGCCGGTGGCTGCATAAGCATCGGCAAGCCAGGAAACCGCTTCAAGGTTATGTGGGTCAAAACTCACTACCTTTTTTAATCTTTCAATGGCTTTGTCGTATTGATTTGAAATTACTCCGCCAATTCCTAACACCAATTGCGCCTGCATATTATTGGAATCTTGTTTCACTACCTGCAGCAGTTGCTGAATTCCTTTCATCGTCTGCTGAGGATTTCCAATCATTCCTTCACCGTAAACATAACAGCTTCCCAAACCAACTTTCAAATCATTATTATCCGGATCCAATTGTAGCGCCTTTTCAAAAAGCGTAGCTGCCGTTTGGGCTTCCCACACTTTCTGCGCCGGATCTTCCTCTCTTTTCATGTTCTCTAAAATCAACCGGGCTGCAAAGGTGAGTTTTTTTTCTGAATTATCCAACTTCGCGGCCTGACTTAAATAATACGAATAAGGAATGAATTTTCCCGCAGAATCTTTCCAGAAATTAGCAAGATTTGTATATTGATTTACAGATTGATTTTTAAGGTCGCCCCGTGTAATGTCGTTTTCAATTTTAGTTACAAAAAGTTGTTGATTGGTTGGCAGATTCTGTTTATAAAAATTAAGAGAATCTTCAATATTAAAGGTTGGAGCAGCCGCCTGGGGCATAGCGGGCATTTCTTTTTTGGGTGTAACAGTTTTTCCAAAGAAAAAAAGCATAAAAACCAACACTACTCCCGCACCTGCTAAAATGATTCTTTTATTCAAATTGAACTGTAGATTTTTTCAGGCTGCGAAGTTAATGTATTGTGCGCTTTTAGGAAAGATCCTTTTTCTTAATTTGGTCTACAAATTCTTTTGAGGGCTTAAAGGCCGGGATATAATGTTCAGGAATTTCAACGGCCGTATTTTTTTTAATGTTTCGGCCGATCTTGGCTGCCCTTTTTTTGGTAATAAAGCTACCAAATCCGCGGATGTAAATATTTTCACCTTCTCCAAGTGATTTTTTTACTTCTTTAAATAAATTCTCAAGGGTTACAAGAACGTCAACTTTTGCGATTCCTGTATTTTCTGATATCCGGTTAATCAAATCTGCTTTTCTCATTTTAAACTCTTTTTTTAGTTATATAAAAATTAAAATGTGTTTCTAAAAATGCTTCAACCAGGTAGGACAAATTTAACCATCTTTATTGTAATAACCTGCTATAATATCTTTTGTGTATGTTTTTTTTTTTTTATTTTTCGTAAAATTGTACTTTCTGCTAATTTATAATCATTAATATCAAAAAAAATATTTGTTATTTTACCTCAGATGCTTAGTAAAAAGTTTTTTTCAAAAACACTTCTTTTATGGAATGAAAACGATAATAACAGAGAAATGCCGTGGAAAGGCGAAAACAATCCTTATAAAATATGGATCAGTGAAATAATATTGCAACAAACGAGGGTACAACAAGGAATGGGATATTACAACCGGTTTATACATGCTTTTCCTGATGTAAAAAGTTTAGCCACTGCTTCGGAAAAAGAAGTTTATAAATTATGGGAAGGACTAGGATATTATTCAAGATGTAAAAATCTTATTGCCTCTGCAAAATTTATTTACCAGGATCTTCATGGAAAATTTCCCGAAAAATTTGAAGATATTCTTGATTTAAAAGGTATTGGAAATTACACAGCATCTGCTATTGCGTCTTTTGCTTATAATCAACCTTATGCGGTTTTAGATGGCAATGTTTTCAGGGTATTGTCACGTTTTTTTGGTGAAGAAACGGCAATAAATACCAAGGAAGGCAAGAAGTTTTACGCATTTCTTTCCCAGGAATTACTTGATAAAAAGAATCCGGCAAAATACAACCAGGCATTGATGGACTTTGGAGCTGTAATTTGCAAACCCACAGCGCCACTATGTTTAGAATGTCCTTTACAAAAAAAATGCATCGCTTTTAGAACCAATAAAGTATCTGAATTGCCTGTCAATACAAAAATCGTTAAGCAGAAACAAAGGTTTTTCAACTATCTGATTGTGAGGCGTGGAAAATACTTTTATGTCAACAAAAGAAGTGAAAAAGACATCTGGCAAAATTTATACGAATTCATTTTATTAGAAACAAACGAATTGCTAACCGATAAAGAAATTACAGTAAACGAACAATTTTTAACGATTTTTAATCTGCAAAATTTTAAGGTCAATCTAATCTCCAAAAAGATTTCTCAAAAGCTTACTCATCAGCTTATTACCGGGCGATTTATACATATCGAAATCCAAAAACCATTAAAGAATACGAAAGGTTATGAAGTAAGTTTTGATGAACTAAAAACGCTTCCTTTTCCAAAATTTATAGCCTCTTATTTATCAGATAAAAATGTATCTTTAAATACAATTTAGTTTTTACAAGGAGAAAATAATTGTTATGCGTGGAGTTAATAAAGTGATGTTAATTGGTAATCTCGGAAAGGACCCGGATATTCTATATCTCGAAGGCAACATCCCGGTTTCCAAATTTCCATTAGCCACCACCGACTCACATAAAGACAAAAATGGAAAATTAATTTCTCAAACTGAGTGGCATAATATTGTGCTTTGGCGAGGGTTGGCAGAGTTAGCGCAAAAATATTTGCATAAAAGCAGCCTGGTTTATATTGAGGGTCGGCTAAAAACAAGGCATTGGGAAGATAAAGACCACAACAGAAAATCAATTACGGAAATTGTTGCCGAAAATCTTATCATGCTCGACAGACGTACCGATGAGAACTTCGATGAACCGCATGCAACGTACGGAGAAAACCAAATTGAAGACGGTAGTCCATTTGACGAAGGTTTTTAAAATTCTAAAACTACAATTTAAAATAAACCTTATTTTTAGTTTATTATCTCTCACCAAATAGTTGCCAGTTGATCACAATTATTACCATTATTCCAGCATCCGCTACTACCATTCTGTCTTTTATTTTATTGGTGCTCCTGGTTTTATCCTTTCTTTTCTCAGGGTCGGAGATGGCGTTTTTTTCATTGACACTGAAAGATATTAATATGCTTAAAACCCGCCAGCAGCCTTCATATAAAAGAATTGTGACTTTGCTGGAAAATCCAAAAACGTTGATGGCTTCGCTGCTCATTGCCAATTGCTTCGTAAATATCGGCGTCATTCTTATTTCCAATCTGCTGCTCAACCAATGGATATCCACTTTGGGATTGCATGTAATTCTAAATCTTTTAATAAAAGTTATTATTATCGTTTTTGTGCTGTTTTTATTTTGTGAAGTGCTGCCAAAAGTTTGGGCCACCCATCATAAAATCTGGTTTGCTTCAACCGCTTCTATGACGGTTGATATTTTCAATAGCCTTTTTTTTAAGATAAGTAAACAGTTAGTGGCATTTAATAGCTCTGTAGAAAATCTTTTCCATTCGGGTTCGGCAATTCAGCAAGATTCTCAGTTGGATGACGCCATTGATTTGCTGCCCAACAGTAAAACTTCAAACGAAGAGAAGCAAATTTTAAAAGGCATCCGCAAGTTCAGCAACACGACTGTAAAACAAACCATGCGTCCCCGGCTGGACGTTAGCGGAATCGAAGCTTCTGTTTCTTTCAGTACGGTTTTACAAAAGGTAAAAGAATATTCTTACTCAAGGCTTCCGGTTTATAAAAATAATTTGGATGAAATTTTAGGAATTCTGCATACCAAAGATTTATTGCCTAACCTGGATAAAGAAGAACTGGATTGGCATCCTTTAATGCGGCCCGTTTTTTATGTCCACGAACAAAAATTAATAGAAGACTTGCTACAGGATTTTAGAAATAAGCGCATACACATGGCCGTTGTGGTAGACGAATTCGGGGGCACTTCCGGCATTATAACCCTGGAAGATATTATGGAAGAAATCATTGGTGATATCCAGGACGAGTTTGATGATGAGCAAAGCGTGAACAAAAAAATTGATGATTTTAATTATATTTTCGAAGGGAAAACCATGATAAATGATCTATGTAAAATATTAAGAATTCCATTACACACTTTTGATAAGATCCGTGGAGAAAGCGATTCCTTAGCCGGCCTGATCCTGGAACTTGCCAAAGAATTCCCTAAAGTAAATGACCATTTCGAAACAAATAATTATATATTTACCGTGCT
>JBDTHD010000061.1:0-1563 GCA_039937075.1 Ginsengibacter sp.
AAGGGTATCTCTCCGAATACGATAATGATGACAAAGACGGCAAGAATAAAGAAATTGCAACCTATTCTCATTATGATAACGGAGCCATGAAAGACGTGAAGGATGCGAAAAATGGCAAAGCTGTTTCGTCTGTAACAATTCTAACCGATTCAGCAGGGAAATATACAATGGCAAAGGATTACGACTCCGCCAACAAGCTTAAATTTTATTATACCGATATTTCACAAAACGAATACGGGCAGCTAACTGGTATGAAAAAATACAATGCAGACAGCAGTTTGAGTGGTTCAATGGTTTCCAATTTTAATAATAGCATTTTTACCGGTAACGAAGCAAAAGACAGTGTTGGTAAAGTTGTTTTTTCTTCTACAATAAAGCTTGATGATAAAAATAATATGGTTGAAAACGATTCAAAAAGCGTAATAAAAGACTCTACGGTTTCTAAGACGACAAAATACAAATACGATAGCCTGGACGACCAGGGAAATTGGATTCAAAGAACAGAAGTGGATGAGAATGGGAAACCGGTTAAAATAATAAAACGAGAAATCACATATTATAAAAAATAGCGCCTTAATTCAATTTAAAGCATGATCAAAAAGATTCGATTTTATTTGATTATGCTTTTTTTATTAACCATAAAACAGGTTAAATGCTACGTCAATGATAATGCAGTTCTCGCTGATGGAACTACAGATAAACTTTCAAACTGAGAATCAAGAAATTTATAATACGCAGTTATCGCTATCATTGCCGCATTATCGGTGCAATATTCAAACCTGGGAATGTAAGTGTTCCATCCTTCTTCTTGTCCTGTTTTTTCAAATTCCGTCCGCAAGCCGCTGTTAGCACTAACTCCGCCGGCAATACAAACTTCTTTTATTCCTGTTTCTTCTGAGGCTTTTCTTAATTTGTTTAATAAGATGGAAACAATCCTCGACTGAATCGACGCGCAAATATCCGCGATGCTTTCTTCCACAAACTTTTCATTTTTCATTTTCTCATCACGGATAAAATAAAGAAAAGCAGTTTTTAAACCACTGAAACTAAAATTTAGTCCTTCAATTTTAGGTTCAGGGAAATGGTATTTTTTCGGATTCCCATTTTTTGCATATTTATCAATTAACGGACCGCCGGGATATGGAAGGCCTAAAATTTTAGCGGATTTATCAAATGCTTCTCCCGCAGCATCATCAAGGGTTTGACCAATTATTTTTTGTTCTAACGGTGATGAACACACGACAATTTGCGTGTGCCCGCCGCTTACTGTAAGGCATAAAAACGGGAACGAAGGAATTTTACTTTCACTTTTTGGATTTTGGATTAAATTGGCCAAAACGTGTGCCTGCATGTGTTGTACAGCAATGAGTGGTTTGTCAAAAGCTAAAGCCAATGATTTGGCAAACTCTGTGCCGACCAGCAAAGCGCCAATCAAACCCGGAGATTGAGTAAAAGCAAAAGCATCAATATCTTTTAAATCTACATCTGCGATTTTTAAAGCCTGGTCTACCACAGGAATTATCGATTGTAAATGCGCCCTCGAAGCGAGTTCGGGGACAACGC